>CAYWPW010000330.1:0-2494 GCA_964460095.1 uncultured Candidatus Cloacimonadota bacterium | reverse complement strand
CCACGCCAGGAAATGCCAGCACAAGACCAGAAACTCCGAACCCACAATTTTATGGAAGTGCCTTATGGATTAACCACTGAATTGGCACTTTTAGAGGCTGGTAGATGCCTGCAATGCAAGAATCCTAAATGCGTGGAAGGATGTCCTGTAAATATTGATATTCCTGAATTCATAAAACTTATCTGCGAAGAAAAATTCGATGAAGCTGCAAAAAAAATTAAGGAACGAAATGTACTTCCTGCAGTTTGTGGTAGAGTTTGCCCGCAGGAAGATCAATGTGAACAATTATGCATCTTAGGAATAAAAGATAAGCCTGTTGCCATCGGTAACCTAGAAAGGTTTGTAGCTGATTATGAAAGAAAAATGGATTTGGTTAAAATTCCTGTTATCAAAAATAAACGAAATAAAAGAATCGCAGTTGTTGGCTCCGGACCGGGAGGAATAACTGTTGCAGCAGATCTCACTTTACTCGGTTATTCAGTTACAATTTTTGAAGCATTACATCAACCGGGTGGAGTTCTGGTTTATGGAATTCCTGAATTCAGACTACCAAAATCAATCGTAAATTTTGAACTGGATTATCTTAAAAAACTTGGCTGTAAAATTGAGATGAATATGGTGATAGGAAATATCTTCACAGTAGATGAGCTTCTGCAAAATTTCGATGCAGTATATATTGGAGTCGGTGCAGGTTTACCGTTGTTTATGAAAATTCCGGGTGAAAATCTGTGCAATGTTTTCTCTGCAAATGAATATCTAACCAGAATAAATTTAATGAAGGCATACAAATTCCCGGAATATGATACACCGCTTCCAAAAGGTGATAAAGTAACTGTAATTGGCGGTGGAAATGTGGCGATGGATTGTGCCCGAAATGCTTTGCGAACCGGAGCAAATGAGGTGACAATTGTGTATCGTCGTTCCAGGAAGGAGCTTCCTGCACGTAACGAAGAGATTCATCATGCGGAAGAAGAAGGAATAAAATTCAAATTGCTCACCAGCCCGATTTCGTTTGCAGGAAATGATAATAACTGGGTTAAGGGGATGGAATGTGTTCGAATGAAATTGGGAGAACCAGATGATTCCGGCAGACGAAGACCCATTGTAATTAAAGATTCAAATTTTTACCTGGAAAGTGATTTAGTAGTTGTAGCCATCGGAAACGGACCAAATCCAATTATTTTTTCAACCACTCCTGATATGCAGCTCAACAAATGGGGCTATATCGAAGTAAATCCTGAAACCATGGAAACTTCCAAGGAATTCGTGTATGCAGGTGGAGATATCGTAACAGGCTCTGCTACAGTTATCCAGGCGATGGGAGCTGGAAGAACTGCTGCCAATGCAATTCACAAAAAGCTTTCAGGTACTAAATAAAATTTAATCAAATATTTCTACAAGATTCTCATTTGGAATTTTGATTCCAAAGCAGCCAACACCAGTGTGTTTTATGATTGTGCCGTCATGAGTTTTGGTGAAAAGATCATCGGTTGTAATCGTTATTGTTCTTTTGGGATCGATCTCGCAAGGCCAGGGATAAGTTTTTGGACCTTCTTTGATTTGATACATGGTTTTCCTTTCAGCAGTTGAATTTATTTTTTTTAATTCATCCTCACTGAAATGTAAAGTAAAAACCCTTTTTTTCTCTTTTGCTTATTTAATCTTTTTAAGATAGCTTAATGTAAAATTTAATTTAAATATATTTATCTTGAAAAGGCAAGTGGGAAAATTTATGATTGCGGGGTAAAATTACCCGATTTGTTGTTTGGAAGATGAGTACCCTTGGAAAATATTTTTTGGAGTGTTCATAATATTCATCGAGCATTAAATCTAATTATGATTTTCATTCACAGGGGCAAAATTACCCAATTCATAGTTTGATATAGAGGATGCATCTTTGGTATTATCTTATTCCAGACTTGCCTTTCGGACTTACCTTGCAGCGAAGAGTAGGTAAAGAACGAAATCCTGCATTACCGCAATCCTCGTCTCACATTCACCAGTAGCTGCCGGATCATTGCAAGTCAAGTATTGCTTGCTTAATGTGCTTCATACCAACTTTTACCAATTCCAACATCCAAAACCAAAGGAACGATAGAAGAATATTCTTCAGGTAGAGCTTTCTCCATTTCCAAAATAATCAATTCTTTTGCAAAATCAAGCTTTGACTTTTTGACTTCAAAAACAAGTTCATCATGCACTTGGATAATCATTTTAATATCATGATTGCTTTTAATTTTTTCATGTATATTTATCATAGCAATTTTGATAATATCAGCAGCACTTCCCTGAATCGGCATATTGGTTGCGATTCTTTCAGCTTCTTTGAGCCGCATTTTATTACTGCTGTTAAGTTCAGGAAGATAAAGTTTGCGACCAAAAATCGTGGAAACATATCCTTCTTTTTTTGCTTGTTCCAAACTGGAATTAATATACTCTTTTATTGTAGGAAATTTACTGAAATAGTTCTCAATGAATTCAGCAGCTTCTTTCC
>CAYWPW010000329.1:0-2500 GCA_964460095.1 uncultured Candidatus Cloacimonadota bacterium | reverse complement strand
GGAGTGGCTACAATTGTAGCAAAATTGATGAATATCGTAAATGCGGATTTTATGTTTATGGGTGAGAAAGATTATCAGCAGATAGTAGTTTTAGAACAAATGATAAAAGACCTGAATTTTAAAACCAGGATAGTTCGCTGTCTTTTAATTCGGGAAAAAGATGGAATAGCAATGAGTTCCAGGAATAAATATCTTTCCTCACAGCAGCGAAATGATGCTTTATGTTTATACCAATCTCTTTTGAAGGCTCAAAAAAAATACAAAGAGGGGCTTACAGAATCTGCTGATATTATAAAAAAAATGAAAGAGCTTATTGAAAGTTGTAATGGAGTTGTGGATTATATCGATGTAATCGATCCAAATTCTCTTAAAGCGATTTCCAGTCTACACAAAGGCTGTAGAATTCTGGTTGCTGTAAAAATTGGTAAAACACGGCTCATTGATAATATTGAAATTTTTTAGTGTTTGTTATGTTCAATCAATAAACATAATTCTTGACTTTCTACACACTCAATGATTTTATTGTATGTGTAGAAAAGGAGGCTCTAATGGCAACAAATTTAGCTCTAAACGATGCATTATTAATTGAAGCTCAAAAAGTTGGGAAATTTAAAACAAAAAAGGACACTGTAAATACAGCCTTACTAGAATTTATACAACGACATAAGCAAAAAGAGATAACCAAACTGTTTGGTAGAATTAAATATCAAGATGATTACGACTACAAAAAAAGTAGAGAAAGATTATGAAAGTTATAGTGGACACATCAATTTGGTCTCTTGCTCTTCGTCGTAAACATGAAGATTTAAATGAACGCGAACAAAAAATTGTTTATGAACTAATTGAACTAATAAATGAAGCAAGAGTAATAATGATCGGTCCAATCAGGCAAGAAATATTGTCTGGAATAAGCACACAAAAACAACTAAGACAACTCAAATCAAAATTAAAAGCTTTTTCTGATTTTCCAATTTGCACTGAAGATTATGAAAAAGCTGCAGAATTTTTTAATCGTTGTCGCAAAGATGGTATTCAAGGATCACATATTGATTTCTTAATTTGCTCCGTAGCTTTTAATAACAATTTTTCTGTCTTCACAACTGATAAAGACTTTATTAATTATTCAAATTATACAGATATAAACTTGTATCAAGAAAAGAAATGAATATCCAATATCCAACCCCAGTGTAATAAAAGAAAAAGAAAATTTCACGAGGTAGGCAAGGAATGATCAATGATGAAAGAAATAAAGAAAAGAAACTTAAAGATTCGTTGTTCGAGATTGTAAATTCGGAGTTTTGAGATGAAATATCAAAATCCAAAACACAAATTATTCACCCTATTAAATAATGCTTCGCATTAAATCTACGATTTATTTAACAGGGCAGGTAAAAAACAATGATCAAAATCTCAAATTCAAAACAAATCAAAGCATTTGTTCGTTATTTATTTCATCATTTTATTTGTGATTTATTTATCCTTCAATTGCCAGATTCGCAACGGTTTTTACGTATTCCGACCGTTCCAAAGGTCTTCGAACGTTTGGAAGGTCTTGAGTTGGAGATAGAATGGAAAAAGTAAATGTTCTGATAATTGGGGCAGGAGTCATTGGGTTTGCAGTTGGCAAAGTTCTTTCCGAAGAATTTGAAGATGTAGTGATCGTTGAACAGGAAAAATCATTTGGAAGACACACCAGCAGTAGAAATTCTGAAGTTATTCATTCGGGAATCTATTATCCTCAGAATTCCTTGAAAGCCAGATTCTGTCTGGAAGGAAATGAGATGCTTTACGATTTTGCAAAAAATCATAATATTCCACATAAAAAAACAGGAAAAATAGTTGTAGTAACTTCAGAAGAAGAATTACCTTCTTTATATGAATTAAAAGAAAATGGAGAAAAGAATCATGTTCTCGGATTGAGCATTATTGATGAATCTGAATGCAAAAAATTAGAACCTCAGATTACTGCAATTAAAGGATTATTTGTTCCAAGCACCGGAATTATCGATACACACAAATTAATGCAAAAATTGGAATCTGAATCTGAAAAAAATGATGCTTTTGTTGTTTATGATATGAAAGTGATTTCAATCCGAAAAACCGACAAAACTTATATTGTAGAATTTTCTGATGGAGAAATTTTCGAAGCTAATATTCTAATTAATTGTGCCGGTCTTATATGCGAAGAAATTGCGAAAATGGTTGGGATTGACACAATTAAGAATAATCTAAAAATTCACTGGTGTAAAGGTGAGTATTTCAGAACCACCAAAATCAAAGATATTGACCATCTTGTTTATCCTCTTCCGGATCCAAGAGGAATCTCGCTTGGAATTCATCTGGTAATTGATTTGAATGGAGAAATAAGATTTGGTCCGAGTGCATATTATGTTGATGAACTTGATTATGCAATGACAGATAAATATAAAAAAGATTTCTTTGATTCAGTTAGTAAGTACATAAAAATTGATGAAAAAAATCTGAATATGGATGATTGTGG
>CAYWPW010000328.1:0-2504 GCA_964460095.1 uncultured Candidatus Cloacimonadota bacterium | reverse complement strand
TTCCCGGTGGTTCCAAACGGAAAAGCCAGGATTAGAACGCAGATCTCTGCCGGACACGAAATTCACCATCTCGATAAAGCATTGGCAGCTTTCATCAAAGTTGGGAAAAAATATGATATTCTTGGAAAATCCAAACAAGAAATAATTGAAATGTATGGATTGTAAAATATCGGAGTGTAATTATGAATAATAAATTAGCAAATCCTGCACCGCTGGGATTGATGGGATTCGGGATGACGACGGTTCTTTTAAATATTCACAATGCCGGTTTTTTCCCGATCAGTTCGATGATACTGGCAATGGGTATATTCTATGGTGGAATGGCTCAGATCTTTGCTGGAATTATGGAATTCAAAAAAGGAAATACTTTCGGAACAACCGCTTTCACATCTTATGGGCTTTTCTGGATTTCTCTGGTTGCTCTGTTGGTTTTTCCAAAGATCGGCTGGTCAACATCAACTCCATCAGCATTTTTAGCCTGTTACCTCTTTTTATGGGGACTTTTCACTTTCTTTATGTGGCTGGCTACTTTTGGAACGAACAGAGCTCTGCAATTCGTTTTTCTTTCTTTAACCATTCTTTTCTGGCTGCTGGCTATAAAAGATTGGACTGGTTTGGAAATTATTGGAAAGATAGCTGGCTGGGAAGGAATTATCTGTGGATTTACCGCTATTTATTTAGCAATGGCTCAAGTTTTGAATGAAGCACGAGGTAAAACTATTCTTCCGATCGGTAATATAAAATAAATTAAAAGCCCTGATCTGACAGGACTTTTTTAAGTTGATTCAGTGAAAAAAAAAGGTATTCTGTATATTGTTCCCACACCTATCGGCAACCTTGCAGATATGACTTTCAGAGCGATCGAGGTTTTAAAGAATGTTGCTTTAATAGGTGCGGAAGATACTCGCACTTCAGCAAAACTTTTAAGGCATTATCAGATTCAAACTCCCATGTTCAGTTATCACAAATTTAATGAACGTTCCAGGGTGGGAAAAGTACTGGATAAACTGAAAAATGGGGAAGATGTAGCCATCATTTCCGATGCCGGCACTCCCAGTATTTCCGATCCTGCTTCGATCATTATAAAAGCTGCGATCAAGAACGATATCAAAGTTGAAACATTACCCGGTGCAACAGCTTTTATTCCCGCATTAGTCTCTTCAGGATTAGGTTCGGAACGATTCTATTTTGCTGGATTTCTTCCTGAAAAAAAATCGGAGAAAGATAACCTTCTAAAAGAACTGATAAATATCAAAGATACGCTCATTTTTTACGAAGCTCCACACAGATTAATTAAGTTTCTATCTGGACTGAAAGAAGTTTTTGGAAATAGGAAAGTAGTCATTGCACGTGAGCTTTCAAAATTATACGAAACATATTACAGAACTACAATTGATGAAGTTCTGACAAACTCGGATATGATAATCTTGAAAGGTGAATTTGTGATCATCGTGGAAGGTGCGCAAGAAAAAGAATATTCAAATGCAGGATTATTAGAAATGCTTCAGGCTGAACTCGACAAAGATAAATCGAGAAAGGATGCAATAAAAAAAGTTATGGAAAAAACAGGTGTTTCTAAAAACAGGATATACGATCTGGCATTGAAACTTTAAATTAATTGACGTTAAATCAAGATAGAAATTTCTTAAACTAAAGAAAATTAATAAGGAGAATCTTATGTTCCCAGGTGGAAATAAAGGTATGAAAGATCTGATGAAACAGGCGCAGAAAATGCAGCAGGACCTTGCAAAAGCTCAGGAAGAACTAGCTAATAAAATCGTGGAAGGTTCTTCCGGTGGTGGTATGGTAACAGTGAAAATGAATGGCAAAAATCAAATTATTTCTTTGAAGATAGATAAAGAAGTAGTTGACCCTGAAGATGTGGAAATGTTGGAAGACCTCATCATTGCAGCTATAAATGAAGCTCAGGAAAAGATTTCTCAAACCAGTCAGGACGAATTAGGCAAATTAACGGGCGGGATCAACATCCCTGGAATGTTTTAGTGTTTTCTGGTTTATTAGCTGAACTGGTTCATAATTTAAAGAAACTGCCCGGTATTGGATCTAAATCTGCCCAACGGCTGGCTATGTATCTTATCAGCTTGGAAAAAGCAAAAGCTCTTGAACTGGCAGAATCGATTCAAAATACTGTAAAAAACTATAAAAATTGTTCTATTTGTAATATGCTCACTGAAAATGATCCATGTCATTTCTGTTCGGATTATACTCGCAATCAAAATTTGTTATGTATTGTTGAAAATACTCAAGATATTTATCTGATAGAAGACACAAATGAATTCAAAGGCAGATATTTTGTTCTGAATAATCTTCTTTCTCCGTTGGATGGAATTGGTCCGAATGAGATAAATTTTCCTAAACTTCTGGAATTATTAAAATCAGATGGAATTGATGAAATCATTCTTGCTTTAAATCCATCAGCAGAAGGTGAAAGCACAATCAGTTTTCTTGCTTCCAAATTTGAAGAATTAAAAGTTAAAGTTACA
>CAYWPW010000327.1:0-2507 GCA_964460095.1 uncultured Candidatus Cloacimonadota bacterium | reverse complement strand
CTGGATTCATCAATGTTTCCCCTCTTTTGTAAAGAGGGGTTAGGGGAGTTAGAAAACAAAAAATCATACTTTATGGATGAACATTAAATTATCATGGAAGGTTAGATGAATTTTAAACATTTAATTATGGGAACTGCCGGTCATGTCGATCATGGGAAAACTGCTTTGATCAAAGCTTTAACCGGATTCGACTGTGATACTCACAAACAAGAGAAACAAAGAGGAATCACCATTAATCTTGGTTTTACTCATCTTGATCTTCCTGAAGGGAACAGCATAGGAATTGTTGATGTGCCAGGTCATTCCGACTTTATTAAAACAATGGTTTCAGGTGCTTCGGGAATTGATTTTGTTCTTTTAGTGATTTCCGGTGATGAAAGCATCATGCCTCAGACCAGAGAACATTTAGCAATAATGCAGGTTCTGGGAATAAAATATGGTTTAATTGCTCTAACCAAAAATGATTTGATCGATGAAGAACTAAGTGACTTAGCTGAATTGGAAATCCATGATTTTGTGAAAGATACTTTTTTGGAGAATGCTCCGATTATAAAAGTATCTTCTCAAACGAATCTAGGAATTTCAGAATTAATTCAATCAATATCTGAAATTGTTAAAATCATTCCGGATAAAAACTCTTTTGGTACTTTTCGAATGTACATCGACAGAATCTTTATTCAACCTGGATTTGGTGTTATTGTTAATGGTTCTGTTATTTCCGGTTCAATCCAAAAAGAGAATTTACTTTATCTGCTTCCAATTAAGAAAGAAGTTAGAGTTCGCAGGATAGAACATCACGGGAAAGAAGTGGAACAGGTAAAAGCTGGAGATAGAGCTTCATTAAATCTGGTTGGATTCAAAAAGAAGGATTTCAAACGAGGAATGATTTTAACGAACAAATTGATAAAAGCAACAAGTTTAATCGATGCCAATTTCCAACTTTTCCAGAATGATGTTTCCCTCGGATTGTGGAGTCAGGTTTTGTTTTTGATGGGAACAGTGCGTTTAATGGCTCGAATCCATCTTTTGGACAAGAACATTCTAAAACGTGGAGAATCTGGATTGATCCAGATATATTTACCTCAATCTATCATAGCACAAATTGATGATAGTTTTATCTTAAGAAATTCATCCGGAACAGTTACTTTGGGTGGTGGTAAAGTTATCGATCCGTATCCGTTACATCATCGCAGAAGACGGAAAGAACAAATTGAGAATGTGGAAAAACTGGCAAAAGGTGAACTTAATGAGCTCGTTGCAGTTGAAGTGCGAAAGTCGTTAATGCCGATTACAGATGACGAAATTGCTGAAAAATTAAATATCCCTAAAGATGATTTGATTCCGGTTATTTTTCAAGACCTTCCGAAAGATATTGTTTTCTTTCAAAAAAAAGATAAAATTCTCTTAATGGAAAAGAAAAAAGCTACTGCACTCAAAAATAAAATCTTAACCCAACTTATCGAATTTCACAAAAAAAATCCTTTGCTTGAACAAGGAAAAACTTTCAATGAATTGACTGGTATTTTTGGAAAGCAAAAAAAAGAAATTATTAAATTAACGCTTGAATTGATTTTGCAGGATTTGGAAGAAAACCTTAAAGTAAAAAAGGTAAACAAAACCTGGATTATTGCTGCCCACAAAGTTGAACTCAATGAAAGATTTCAAGCTCAAATTGAAGCAGTGGAAAAAAAAGTTCTTCTCTCTGAAAAAAGAGTTACGGATTTCCAGGAATTAGCATCTCAAACGGTAAATGAAAATATATCGATTCAGTATCTCAAACAAATTCTTGCACGCCTGATCAGTAAGCAAAAGATATATTATATTCAAATGAAATACATTCATTCAGATTTTATAAATGAATCTCGACAACAACTGATTTCTTATCTCAACAAAAATCCGCAAGGGATAACTGTTTCCCATTTTAGAGATTTAATGAAAATTAATAGAGCTAATGCTTTGATTCTATTGGGATTCTTTGATACAGAGGGCATCACCATCAGGAAAGGCGATGTGAGAGTTCTCACGAAAAAGTTTCTGAAGAACAACTAAAACAATTCATATTTCGACTCGTAAGGAACGACGAGTCGAAATAAAATCAAGCATAGGAAAAAAAGCGATTCTTTGAGAGGGATTAATGTCTTTCCAATCGACGAAGAAGTCTTGGTTGAAACTTGTCCTAAGTTCCGCAGGAATCTTGGGATAAGTTGGAAGAGATTGGTGGTGATCGACTTAGCACAAGACCCTTCGGGCTTATGCCAAGTCTTTTTTTGCTTGTTCCCAAATTCTCCCGAAAGCTTTCGGGAGAAACACAATCGATAAAGAAATTTTATTTCAAAATGCTTCATCACATAAAAGAATCAAAGAAAAAAATTTCGGACAATTGCATTCCCAAACGGAGTTTGGGAACGAGAAAAACTTAAAAAATATTTAGATTCTGAATCAATTATAAAAGAATTGACAGAAAAACAAACATCAAGAATCTAAATTGTGGGGAAGAAAAAAGAGAA
>CAYWPW010000326.1:0-2508 GCA_964460095.1 uncultured Candidatus Cloacimonadota bacterium | reverse complement strand
ATTGCTGAAGTGGTGGAATTGGTAGACACGCTAGGTTCAGGGTCTAGTGGGCATTAGCCTGTAGGGGTTCGAGTCCCCTCTTCAGCACCATTTTTTGGTTTCCAAGCTTGTATAGCGTTTCTAAAATAACTTAGCAATTAAAGAAAATCCCAAATTACAATTTACAATTTACAAATAATTTCATTGCTATTTATTTTTTGGAATTTTATTTTTATATATTTTTTTCATCCTAAGCTTGAAATTTTGAATTTTGGTCATTGTAATTTGTTTGTTATTTGGTGCTTGATGCTTGGGATTTATTTGTTATTTGGTATTTGATATTTGGAATTTTTATATAAAATTATGTATATGTTTTAATGATACATTCTACTAAGGTTTGGAAACCAGAAGTGTCTTTTATTGCAAAATCAGATGCTCGATTAAAATTTTAATTCCGATTCCAATAAGAACAACTCCACCGGTAATTTCAATTTTATTTCCTAAGAATTTCCCAAATCTTTTCCCTATATGAACACCAAGAAATGAAAAAATAAAAGTAACTAATCCGATAATTAACACAGGTCCTATTATTCGTAGATTCAAAACAGAAAAACTGATGCCAACTGCAAGAGCGTCGATACTTGTGGCTAAAGAAAGTCCGAATAAAATTAATAAACTACCTGGATCAACATTTGATTTTGTTTTCTTTAATACTGTTGATTCATAAATCATTTTACCACCAATAAAAGTTAATAAGCCAAAAGCGATCCAATGGTCCCAAGGTTCGATGAATTCCCGAAAACTATTTCCAGCAAGCCAACCAAGAACAGGCATAATTGCCTGAAAAGCTCCAAAGAAAATAGCTATTTTCAAGGCATATCGAATCTTGAATGTTTTCAATGTAAAACCACTTGTTATCGAAACTGCCAAAGCATCCATTGCCAGTCCGATTCCGATGAGTACTATTGTAAGATAATCCATTTCATTCTCCTATTACTGTTATTATTAATTTTCTTGTTCTTGGCTTGATGTCGCATTCAAGATGGAAAATCTGCTGCCAGGTTCCCAGTTCAAGTTTGCCATTTGTTATTGGAACTGTTAATGATGGACCAAGCATTGTTGCTTGCAGGTGAGAATGTGCGTTTCCGTCATGCCAGGTTTGTTCATGTCCGTATTTCCTGCTGGGAGGGATAAGTTTATTGAGTATTTCAGGAAGGTCTATTTTCAATCCGGGTTCAAATTCGATTGTGCCAATCGCTCCGGTACTGCCGATGTTGAAAATATGCGCAATCCCTGTTTTAATGCCGGATTCAAAGACTGCTTCTGAAACCTGATTTGTGATTTCATGTATATCCCGATGACCGGAAGTAGAAAAAGTGATTGATTTTTGGAAAGTCATAAATCGCTCCATTTTTTTTTGAAAACGAAATTAATCTGTTGAAAAATGAGGTCAAATGAATTTTCTTCTCACTCCTTCCTAAGCTTCCGCTTGGGAAGGTAAGTGAATCAACTTGAGTTAAGTTAGCTTTAGCTGACTTGACTTAAGTTAGATGATAAATTCGTTCAACTTAACACAAGATCAATCGACTTGTGTCAAGTTTCAGGGTTGGATTAAAAAACAACTTGACTTACGTACGCTTTTACGTACTTTGTCTTTGTTTTTAAATTGGAGGATGTATGACAACAATAAATGCAACCGAAGCCAGAGCAAAACTGTACAGACTGATAGATAAAACTGCTGAAAATCACAAACCTGTAATAATTTCAGGAAAGAGGGGAAATGCTGTTCTCATATCCGAAGAGGACTGGAACGATATCCAGGAAACTCTTTTCCTGCTTTCTATTCCCGGAATGCGTGAATCCATTTTAGAAGGAATGAAAACTCCAGTGGAAGAATGCTCTAAGGAACTTAACTGGTGATTTGGAAACTGGTTTATACAAAAGCAGCTCAGAAGGATGCAATAAAGCTATCTAAATCCGGACTGAAAGATAAAGCATTAAAGATTTTAAAAATACTAAAAGATGATCCGTTTCAGAATCCACCTTCTTTTGAAAAACTGGTTGGTGACTTGAAGGGAGCATATTCACGACGAATAAATGTTCGGCACAGAATTATTTATCAAGTTCTGAAAAAAGAAAAGATAGTGAAAATTATTCGTATGTGGACGCATTATTAATGAGAATATTGTTCATCAGCGTTTTCTACTAATTACAAAAATAATTAGCGAAATACAAATTAAGCCTACAATAGCTTCTGAAGACATAATTAATCTAGAACAACCTTTTGGGAAAGGAGCGATATCTCCGTACCCTAGACTGGTAAAAGTAACAATACTAAAATATAAATAATTGAAAAAACCTGTAACATTATCAGAATTTTGAGGATTAACAACTTTAACTAATCCTACTTGCATTAAGATAGTATAGATTAAAATCACTAGAAAAGATGATCTGACAATTTTGGGGATACTTTCTCTATAACCCCAAAAGCAATTATCAAAATTATTTAGGATTATTTTTATGTAATTG
>CAYWPW010000325.1:0-2518 GCA_964460095.1 uncultured Candidatus Cloacimonadota bacterium | reverse complement strand
AATCATTTATTTTACACGTTGAAAACGTCAATGACCCGCCTGTTATTATTCTTCCGGAAAGTTTTTCATTTCAACAGTATAGTTCCTCAACCTATGATTTCACCGAATATGTTTGGGATATAGACAATACTTACGAAGAGCTTTTACTAACCTGGTTGGGTAATGATAATATCGAAATTGCCTTCGACGATTGGTTAATTACATTTTCCTCAAATAATCCTGAATGGACAGGTTTCGAAGAAATAACTTTCACGGTTGATGATGGAGAAAATGTAATAATTTATAGATCATCAAATGAGACCAAATCGTCTCTAAAAAATACAGAGCGAATTCTACAACCCGATAGAGATGAAGTTTCCGATATGGTTACGGTTTTTTGCGAAGAAGTGGAGTCCGAAGAAATCCTGATTCCAACAAAAACTGAACTTTGTGGTAATTATCCCAATCCCTTCAATCCTGAAACCATAATAAGTTTTGGATTGAAAGAAGATTCCCATGTAATCCTCCATATATACAACATTAAAGGACAATTGGTTACAACTTTATTGAATGAGAACTTGCTTGCAGGTTATCATAAAATCTTATGGTCTGGGAAAAATTCAAATGGTGAGCAAGTGGCATCCGGACTTTATCTTTATAGAATGACAACTGAAGATTTTTCAAAGATCAAAAAGATGCTGTTTTTGAAATAGTGTCATGTAACAAGCATGGAAGCAATCTCGAGCTGATTTTGTTTTTTGGTGAATAGCAGTGGATGACATTGTGTCCATAAACTTCGCAAGCTCCATTCGTAGCACACAGAGCGTTAAATGCCATAAATAAGGATTGGTCCAAAATATAAAAAAAACTAAGATAGTTTAAAAAGAAGAAAAATTTAGGGGACTAAATCGAATTTCCACAATCTCTTGTAAAATATTACGATAGAGCAGATTTCCAAGAAAAACGTAAAATATTAAAATTTGTACTATCGAACTCTTACTGGAAGAATAATAAATTAAATATAGAATTTCGTAAGCCCTTTGATTTATTAGTAGTTGTCAAAGATAAGATGAATAAAAAAAGAGCCATCAATTCAGTGATTAATGACTCTTGTCCGATATGGCGGGAGCGACGGGACTTCCCGTCAACTTCGATTGACGGGACGACCTTCTGCGTTTTTGAAATTAATTTCTCAATGTATTTTCTACTTTTACGTTTTTTGATTTCATACTCTCTTTTAACTGCTTCAGACTTGGTTTTATAAACTTCATAATAAATTATTTTCCAAAGAGAACCAGATTTTGTTGATCTGCTTCCACCTGAGTTATGTAGTTCTAATCTGAACTTTAAATTTTCTGTATAACCGGTGTAATATTTGTCTTTTGATTTCGAGTAGATAATATATGTGTAAAACATCTTTAAAATTTAATATCGAATCGAGTAAAAAATGGCGGGAGCGACGGGACTCGCCTTGTATATTCTCACATGATGATAAAGTATTAATATTCAATACATTTAAGATTGCACAGAGCACTTTTCTGTCAGGTACTTCATTCAACTTAAAAAGACTGTTTAGTCTAATTATTAAATAACTCATTTATTAAGAGTAACTTTTTCCCTTATTTGAATTCGATTTCATATTTTTTAGAATACAATTTTTCAAATAATTATTAATTTACCCATCAAATCTCCACCATATATTAAATGAAGGTACTATGATGTTGCTAACATTCTCATATGAGTAGGAATTTAAACCAACTTTCAATCGTAGTTTCTCCCATCCCCAAAGGATAGCACCGCCTGCTCTGGTTCCTTCATACGTGAAATCATATGCAAATTCACCAACGAACTTAGTACGGTGGGATACACTTATCTCCATTCCTATAGAAGTATATGACCCTTGGACAAACCAAATTGGTTCTGCATCTTTGATATCCGCTTCTTCACTATTCCAATACATCGAATATTGACCAGAAAAGTGAAGTTTAAATTTCTCACTCGTTGATAGCGAAAAAGCTCCATAAGGAGACAAAAATGAGTAGTTTGTATCATTTCCAAACGTTTTTAAAACAAAATGATCATATCTCAAACCAGTTGCAAAAGCATATTTTGATGTTGTATATAAGTTCGTTTTAATCTGAATATTTCTATCCTGCAGTAAGAAGAGTAACAAATTAGTTCCCACTTGTAGATGATCAGAAATTCCATAATATACAGAACCTAACCCGATAATAAATTCATTCTTTTTTAACGCAAAAGCTGTTGGCATTCCCATTACATTGAGAATATTTCTATCTTTAAATCCTCTTCTACTGTCAATTCTTTGTAATATCTCTTCTTGATTCTGAAGCATTTGTTTTTGATTTTCTAATAGTTTTTGTTCTGTTTCTGTTGGTTCATCAGCGAGTACAAGTTGTGCAAAAAGGATGATAATTGTAATTAACAGAAATCTTTTCATCATTTTTCCTCCATTGTGGATCATAGTTAAGCCTTTTTCATATTTCATAACTTATTAATATAAAATAAGTTATATTCTTCA
>CAYWPW010000324.1:0-2535 GCA_964460095.1 uncultured Candidatus Cloacimonadota bacterium | reverse complement strand
TAAAATCCAATATTCTCAAAATAGTCTTTATTCTTTTCTCTTTTAATTCAATTCCGAGAAAATTTACAACAGGCAGGTTTAAAGCTTTTTGGATGAGAAATTCTCCTCTGCCACAACCTATTTCAAGATGAACAGGATTATCATTTCCAAAAATTTTAATGAAATCCAGTTCACTTTTCTGTTTTGACTGAAGCTCGAAAAAATCTCTCTTTTTTTCAAAATTCTCTTTCATTTAATTATTAAAGGATTCTTCAAAAATTGATAATCTTTATTTTAAATAACCTACAAAACTATTTTCTCTCTTTTCTTTTCCGATTGTACTTGCCGGTCCATGACCCGGAAGAATAATTACAGAATCCGGCAGAGAAAATATCTTCTCATGAATCGATTTTTTCAGAATCTCAAAATCACCACCCGGAAGGTCGGTTCTACCGATTCCATCTGCAAAAAGAGCATCTCCAGTAAACAAAAGATTATCTGCGTAAATTGAAATTCCACCTTCAGAATGTCCCGGAGTATGGATAATTTTCAGCTCGTTTTCTCCCAGTTTAAGAATTTCTTCATCTTCAAATTGGATGTCAGAAGCAGGTGAAACAACTCCTCCATCCCAATACATACTGAGATTTAGTTCCGGATTCAAAAGCATTAAGGCATCTTCTTTATGAATACAAAGTTTAGATTCGGGAAAGTGCTCGATAAAAAAAGCATTTCCGCCGATGTGATCACCATGACCGTGAGTATTGATTACATATTTGATTTTAAGTTTCAATTTGAGAATCTCTTTTCTTATAATTTCGCTCTCATTTGCAGGATCGATAATCACAGCTTCTAACGAAACTTTATCCCATAAAAGATAAGTATTTGTATTAAATTCTGCTAATAAATTATAGACATTGTATTTCATTTTTTCCTTTTTTTTGCTCACGGATGAACACAGATTAAACGGATATTCCTTTTCCAAAAGAAACCATAAAACATTTTATCTTAGCGTTTCTTAGTGCTCTTAGCGGCTGAATTTATCTTTCCCTTTTCTTTAGCCGCTAAGAACACGAAGAATCACGAAAATTAAAAATCTCTCAAAAAACAATTCTTTGAAAATTAGTGTCCTTCATAGCTAATTCATCTTTTTTTTTGCTCACGGATGAACACAGATTAAACGGATATTACTTTTCAAAAAGAAACCATAAAACATTTTATCTTAGTGTTCCTTAGTGTCCTTCGTGGCTTAATTCATTTTTTCCCTTTTTCTTTTGTCTATAAGAACATGAAGAAATTATACATTATTCTTTTTTTTATCCGCGCCAATCCGTAATATCCGTGTCATCCGTGTTCCATTTTTATTTTATATTTTCATTTTCATCAAAACATCCGGTTCAATTTTGGTAACTTCCACTTTATTTGTTAGCTGAAATTTTTTACCAAAAATCACCTCTGCCCCATCTTGAACTTTATTATTATATCTCAACAAAATGGAAGCTGCCAAACCGATTTCTTCTTCATTTGGATTTCTTATGGAATTTATCACGCCAAGAGGTCCGGGAATATTATGTGTTTTAAGAATCAATTCATTTTTCGCAAGTTTTGAAATCACCTCATTTTCTTTTTCTTTCCTGCTAATAATTACTTTTACTTCATCATTCAAACGAAAATGCCTACCGATTTTTAGAAATTCAATAAAGTTCAATTCAAGCATATTGTGTTCGATTAAATCTCTCAATCTTGAAGAAAAACTTTCATCTGTTAATAGACAACCACCAGCAGGTGTTTGAAAGGATTTTATTCCCAAATCATTTGCCATATCCATTTGGCGTTTCCTGCTTCTTCCCTGAATATCCAACATTTTTTCCTTATCTACCCATTCTTCCCGAATCGGTAAAGTATCAGCTAAAAGTTTCTGGCTGAGAGGACGAACAATCAGATCTTTTATAGTACTTAGTTTACCAACTGAATTTAATGCATCTTTTCGCTGAGACATCGGTCTTTGACCTAGAACTTCACCGGAAATAAGAAAATCAACTTTGTATTGCTTCATTAATTCTGCAGCTTCTCTGAACATAAGTCCATGACAGTCAATACATGGATTCATATATTTTCCATAACCGTATCTTGGATTTTGCAACATTTTGATGTGTTTATCTGTAATATCGTGAATTATAAGATGATAGCCAATTTCTTCAGCAGCTTTGATGGCATTCTCAGAACCAAAAAAAGGTGTTCGGAAAAATATCGGCAGCACATCATAACCATGACTTTTCATATGCAAAACGCTCAACATGCTGTCCAAACCACCGGAAAACAGAGCAAAACATCTATACTTTTTTTTCATTTTTTTTGCTTTTCTCATCTTCAAGTTGAACTAACACTCCTGTTTGTTCACACAGTCAGGAGTAACTGTGAAACAACTGGGGCTAAAAGGGGGATTTGAACCCCCGACCTACTGATTACGAATCAGTTGCTCTACCACTGAGCTATTTTAGCATCCTTTTTGTAGAGATTTTGAAAAGACATTTTTAGGTCAAGCGGATTTTTTTGATT
>CAYWPW010000323.1:0-2547 GCA_964460095.1 uncultured Candidatus Cloacimonadota bacterium | reverse complement strand
CACCTGTTATCAGCAAGTTCCCTTCAATGGCAGCCATTGCTCCATGAGTCCAGCAGGTTCCACCTTGCTGGCTCTTAACGGAAGTTACATAATTTTCTCCATTCACATCTCGCAGGTCATAAGTTACAGGTGGGTCTGCAAATAAGTTTGTGACGAACATTAGAACCATGAATAAAACTACAAAAGATAAGATTTTTTTTCTCATCATTTCTCCTCTATTTTTTTTATATTTATTTCGCTCTTCTGAAAAAAATCCACTTAAATTATGTCAAGTTTTAATAAGCAGATTCAACGTATAATTTCAAAAAATCATTTCTTCTCACATTATAAATCTAACCGAAATAAACCAGCTTCCTTAGTTGCATTTAAAGCATTTTCAAATTCTTTTCGTGTAAGACAACGTGATAATCCTTTATTTTCATAAGCTTTTCCGCAAGGACGATATTGAGACATTACATTGATATAAGTATTTTTTGAGATATTTCCTGAAATAAATTCTGCCACTTCTTTTGTGCCAGCCAGATTATTGGGAAGAACAAGATGTCGAATAAGCAGACCTTGTCTCGCGATCCCGCTTTTATCAATTATTAAATCTCCAACCTGCCGATGCATTTCTAAAATTGCTTTTTGTACAACTTCAGGATATTCTGGAGCATTGCAGGTAAGTTCAGCAATTTCAGAATCCCAGAATTTGAAATCAGGCATATAAATATCGAAAACTCCTTCCAGAATTCTCAAAGTTTCCACATTATCATATCCCCCGGAATTATAAATTAAAGGTATGGACAAACCTGCTTCGACAGCAATTTCCAGGGCAGACAAAATCTGGGGAACAACATGAGAAGGAGTGACAAAATTAATATTATGACAACCACTATTTTGAAGGTTCAGCATCATCCAGGCAAGTTCATTATCTGTAATTTCATATCCCTTTCCTTCATGACTGATATCATAATTCTGGCAGAAAATGCACAATAAATTACAGTTTGTGAAAAAAATTGTCCCGGAACCATATTTTCCAACCAGGGGAGCTTCTTCACCAAAATGAGGATTATAGCTCGAGACCATTGCTTTTCTCCCTGTGTTGCAAATGCCTTTCTCATTATTAATCCTGTTAACTCCACAATTGCGGGGACAGAGATAGCAATTCTCTAAAAAGTTGTAAGCTTGTTTTATCTTATCTTTTAGAAGACCATCTTGATAAGTTTTTATATAAACCGAAGAAAACGACATTTAAATAAACTCTTTAAAAACAATTAAAAAAAAACTTTTTTGATAACACTCTTTTACTATGGTGTTAAATAGTTTAATGTTTTAATCAAGGAAAGGGCTATAACTATCTGCTGTTATTTCATTAAAGTCATTTTCCTAGTCAACGTATATTCACCTGCCTTCATCTTATAAAAATAGATTCCCGATGAAACACTGTTTCCTAAAAAATCTTTACCATCCCAGACAATTGAAGACGTTAATTCGCTGGAGACGGATTGATTATTGGAAATTGAATATTGTCTAATCTTCTTACCTTTGATATTATAAATTTCGATGGTTGCGTTCTTTGCATCTTCGTAAGAAATATTAAAAGAGATTTTAGTTTCAGGATTAAATGGATTTGGATAGTTTTTTCCAAGATGAGTTCCCAAAGTAATAACATTATTACCAGCATTAACATTACCATACAAAAATTCAAGATGATTTGCCATCAAACTGGTTTTGGTATTTTCGCCTGTTCCATCTCCCAATGCACCGAAAAAACTGGAAGCTGCTATTGTCTTATATGTTCCCTGCTCATAAAAAACACCCCGAACAAATCCATCCTGCGATTCGAGAAAAGCAGTTCCGCTCCCCACTTCAAGTTCATCGATTCCATAATCAGCATTTGTACCATAAAGATAAGCAAAATTATAATCCTCACCCAAAGTTCCATCAATTCCATAGAGATTTTCGATACCGCTGTATCCACCACTCATATTAGAATTATTTCCCAAACCGAAATAAGAATATAATTCAGTATGAGCACCTGTTCCAATAATAGAACCTTCGATATAACAGGCTTTGCCTGAATTCAAAAAATCAATAATCATTTGAATATCATCAGAACCAACTGGTTCCGGAGGTGTCCATCCTCAGGCTCCGCACCAGATACCAACTGTGGCAAACAAAACATCATAATCGGAAAGATTTGCAGGTAACACCGTATCCACAGTTGGAGTTATTCCATTTGCATCTAATGCCTTCACAATCGCCCATTCCACACCCACTTCTGTCCACGGATCTTCCGGATTGATAATGAGTTCTTCATTATCTCTATCCCAGACAAAAACATTCTGAGCAAATATTTGCATTGGAATATTACTGGCAAATATTAACACTATCACGAAAATTAAACTTTTCATATAAGCTCTAGCTTTTTCTCAATTTCAATTTAATGATGCAATAAATGTACCAGATATTATATGAAAATATAGTTTCTTTTAAGGAAAATAAAATAGAAAAGGGACAGCCGAAGCCATCCCTTTTTAAAACAATCAGATCATGCTGTTATTT
>CAYWPW010000322.1:0-2549 GCA_964460095.1 uncultured Candidatus Cloacimonadota bacterium | reverse complement strand
GTTGATATTTTTGGTGTGGGGATTTTGGTAACAGGCAAAAGCGGAATAGGCAAAAGCGAATGTGCACTTGATTTGATTGATAGAGGACAACGGCTGGTAACAGATGATGCTGTAAAAATCTTTGTAAGAGATGATGTGCTGATGGGTTCTTCCACAAATGATTACGGTCATTTTATGGAGGTTCGAGGTGTTGGTTTAATAGATGTTGAAAAGATGTTTGGAATTCATGCAGTTCGAGTGCAAAAAAGGATTGATATCCAGGTTGAATTAATGCCTTGGAAAGATAATATGGATTATGAGAGAATTGGTTTGGGAGACAATTCAGTTGAGATTCTGGGTATCAAAATTCCTATTATCTATTTACCGATTTCACCAGGTAAAAATGTTTCGGTAGTCATTGAAGTTATCGCTATGAATCACATTCTCAAAATTTATGGTTATGATGCAGCAAAAATATTCACAAAAAAACTTCAACAAGATTTGCAGGAGAAGGCAAAAATCAGGAACAATCTGATAAAAGATAAAGAATAGAGGTTCTGATTATAGAAGATTTAAGATAAAAATGTAACCCTGAAAATCTACAAAACAGATATGATAAGAAAAACGATAGTTATAGTAAATACGTTGGGAATGCATGCCCGACCTGCAACGATGATCGTGAAAGCTGCTACAAAATACAGATCGGATTTTCGATTGATAAAAGGTGATAGCGAGATAAACGGTAAAAGTATTATGGGTGTGATGACGCTTGCTGCTGAATTTGGTTCTGAACTTGAACTGGTTGCTGATGGAGTTGACGAGGAATTTCTGATAAATGAAATTTCAGAACTTTTTGCTTCAAAATTTGGTGAGGAATAATGGAAATAATTAATGGACTTGCGGTTTCTCCCGGAATAGCAATTGGTTATGCAAAAGTGGTTCGAAAAGAAAAACTGCTAATCAAACGAAAAACGATTCAGAATCACGAAATTGAAGATGAACTATTACGTTTTGAGAAAAGCGTGAACCATGTTGTTAAAGACATCGATACTTTAATTAAAGACCTCTCTCATTCCAAAGTAAATAAAGAGATTCTCACAACTCATAAAATGATTTTACACGATCCGGAATTTTCCATCAAAATAACAAAGTTGATAAGCAATGAACTTTATAGTTTGGAAAATGCTATCAATGAACATTTTTCCAGTCTTGTTGAATTGTTTAAAAATATGGATAATGAATATTTTTCTCTGCGTTCGCAGGATTATGAAGATGTGGCAGAACGGTTGTTGTGTCATCTTCTCAAACAAGAAAAAGACTATTTTGAGAATCTTGATGTAAATTCTATCTTAATCTTAGAAAGTATCACACCCTCCGGAGTGACAAAAGCCTATGAGAAGAAGATCAGAGGTTTTTGCACGGAAAAGGGAAGCAAGAATTCTCATAGCTCGATTATTGCTCGCTCGATGAATTTACCTTCTGTATCCGGAATTTCAAAAATTTTATCGATCATAAAAGAAGATCAATTGATAATAATTGATGGTTCGAAAGGACTTTTAATTATTTCACCGGATGAACAAACTTTGAAGGAATATCGAGAATTACACAAGAATGAAGAAGATGAAAAACATAAACTTCAGAAACTAAAAAACATTGAAAGCAGAACAAAAGATGGGAAAAGAATTCTTTTGATGTGCAACATTGAAATTCCTGAAGAACTTGAACAGGTGCTGAAATATAACAGCGACGGCATCGGACTTTTCAGAACGGAATTTCTTTTTATTGATAGGATCGAACTTCCTAATGAAAATGAGCAGTATGAAATTTACAAAAAGATCGCTGAGAAATGTGCTCCCAAACCTGTAATTATCAGAACTATCGATGTGGGTGGAGATAAGCTTTCCGAAATCTTAAATGTCGTACATGAAGAAAATCCTAATCTTGGTTGTAGAGGAATCAGGATTTCTCTGGAAAATATCCCTGTTTTCAAAACGCAGATAAGAGCGATTTTAAGAGCAAATTCTAAAGGAAATGTGAAAATAATGTTTCCTATGATTTCATCTGTGGATGAGGTTATTAAAGCAAAAGAAATTATTAAAATTTGTAAAAATGAATTGGAAAAAGATAAAATTGCTTTTAATCCGGAAATTGAAATCGGAGCAATGATCGAAATCCCTTCCGCTGCTTTAACCTCTGATTTCATTGCAGAAGAATGTGATTTTCTCAGTATTGGCACAAATGATCTAATTCAATATACACTGGCTGTGGATAGAGATAATCAAACAGTTTCAAGCTATTATCAGCCGAACCATCCAGCAGTGATACAGTTGATTAAAACAACAATTCTGAATGCTCATAAAAAAGGTGCAAAAGTTGCAATTTGTGGTGAAATGGCATCTGAGCCGGAATTTATTCCTATTTTGATTGGATTGGGAATCGATGAATTAAGTGTGAGTCCGGGAAAGATTTTATTGATTAAAAATGAGATTTTAAAATGCGATTTACAAGAATCTTCAAAGAAGGTTGTAACAAAATATAATTTAAAGGATTAAAAATGAATATTTTAGATG
>CAYWPW010000321.1:0-2597 GCA_964460095.1 uncultured Candidatus Cloacimonadota bacterium | reverse complement strand
TTTGTTTTTTGTGATTTTAAATAAGAGGAGAATTAATGACGAAAGTTTCTAATAAAGAAACAAAATTGACATCGGAAAGCATTCGGAAAGAGATTAAAAAGTTTTTCAAGAATGCGATGGAATCGAAACTTATCGACGCTGTGATGATGCCGATGCAGGTTCCTTCCAAAGATTCTTATGCCTGGATTTTGATTAAAGATATAAATCTTTTGGAAGATATGAATCCGATAGCTCCGATTATGCCGATCAATGCTGCTAATGCTCTGAAAAGATACACTCGAAAAGGTAAAGGAAAATTTAAAATTGCAGTTCTGATGAGACCCTGCGAAATTCGAGCAACAATAGAGCTTACAAAATTAAAACAGATAGAACTGGAAGATGTGATTTTATTAAGCTATGATTGTGTTGGTGCGCTACCAATGCAGGATTATATTGCTGATCCTGAAAATAATGAGAAAAAATTCGATAAAATTCTCACAGAAAATAATTGGAATTCAGAAGATTTAAAACCTGTATGCAACATTTGTGATAAATTTTCACTTTCTGCCAGCGATGTACATTTTGGTTTGAAAGATAATGAAATAATAATTCTTTCCAACAGCGAAAAAGGTGAAAAACTGCTTTCTGAATTGAAAATAGAAGATAAAAAAGATGATAAGATCTGGGCTGAAAAAATTAATAAAATTAAGATAGAAAAAGCAAAAAACAGGCAAAAATCATTCAAAGAAATAAAAACAATGACAGATGGATTTACAAATCTGCAGGATACTTTTGCACACTGCATCGGATGTCATAATTGCCAAAGTGTTTGTCCGATCTGTTACTGCCGCCAGTGCTATTTTGATTCGTCTGTTTCAAAACCGAATTCCGATGTTAAGTTGATCCGTGCTGAAAACAAAGGGGCTCTGGCATTTCCGCTCGATCGCTTGATGTTCCATATTGGCAGAATGTCTCATATGAGTCTTTCCTGTGTTTCCTGCGGATTATGTTCGGATGCCTGTCCAGTGGATATTCCTGTAGCAAATATCTTCAGTTATATGGCCAGTGAAACACAAAAAACTTTTGAATATTCTGCAGGAGAAAGTGTTGGTGATGCACTTCCAATGCGAGATTACAAACTGGATGAACTGGGAGAGCTCGGAAAATTAGTGAAAAGTGCTGAAGCCGGGGAGAGCGAAAATGAGTAAACTTCTTACAATTAATAACAATCCCGAAATCGCAGTAAAAGAATTCCTAATGTTTCTCCTGGAAAAGGAAAAGGTCAGTGGAGTATTCTCATTACGAAAAGTAAATAAAAACGGTGCTGTGGATTATGGTTTGATAACCGATAAATCTCATCTCGATGAAATTGTTCCGCTTCATCCATTGATGCCAATTAATGCCGGTCAGGTGCTTTCCCGTTTTACTCCGATCGAGAAACCAATTGCAGCAGTGATCAAACCTTGCGAGTTTCGTGCTTTTATTGAGCTTGTAAAAAGAGAGCAGGGAACATTGGATAATTTCCTTTTGATAACATATAGCTGCAGCGGTGTTTTTCCATTAAAAGAAAATGTTAATGGTTCTATTAATGACCAGCTTTCCGCCTATTGGAAGGCAACTGAAAAAGCGGAAATTCCTTCAGAAATACGTCCAACCTGCCGTATTTGTGAACATTTTGCTCCGGTCAATTCAGATATACTTATTTCTCTAATTGGAGAAGAAACCGGTAAATGCAAAATGTATCTAAATACAGAAAAAGCAGAAAAATTCGCAGAGGGTTTTGAAGGAAAAATTTCTTCTGAAGAATTCATAACTTCCAAACTCGATTCATTGAAAGAAAAACGACTTAAAGAAAAGGAAGAAGTATTTTCCAAAATAAATACCGAAGAAAGCGGACTCGATGGTCTGATCGATGTTTTCGGACGATGTATCGGATGTCATGGATGTAGAAATGTTTGCCCGATCTGTTATTGTACACTTTGCGATTTTGAATCAGCAAATTTTGATTATAATGTTCCGATTTTAGAACGAGAACTGGAGGAGAAAGGTGCTTTGAGATTACCACCGGATACAATTTTCTTCCATATTGGCAGACTTTCTCATATGAGCTTTTCCTGTGTTGGATGCGGTCAATGTTCCGATGTTTGTCCGGCAAATATTCCGGTTGCATCAGTGTTCAGAAAATCAGGTGAAAGAGTTGCCGGAATTTTCGATTATGTTCCGGGAAGAGATGTAGAGGAAGAGATTCCTGTGATGATCTATAAAGAAGAAGAATTTCAGGAACTTGGAGAATAGATATGAAAAAAGATTTTTCACCGAAAATTATAAGTTTCTTATGTAAATGGTGTTCCTACACCGGAGCTGACCTGGCAGGAATAAACAGGTTGCAGTATCCGGTTGCTATCCTGCCGATAAAAGTTATGTGTTCCAGCAGGATCGATCCTGTTTTCCTGATAAAAGCATATTTGCGAGGAGCAGACGGTGTTTTGGTTGGTGGCTGACATCCCGGAGATTGTCATTATCAGGTTGGTAATTATCACACCAGAAGAAGAATTGCGATCGTAAAAGAAATTTTCAAATCTTTAGGTTTGGAAGATGAAAGGATTCGACTTACCTGG
>CAYWPW010000320.1:0-2606 GCA_964460095.1 uncultured Candidatus Cloacimonadota bacterium | reverse complement strand
TTGCTCCAGTATTCGAAAGTAAAGACAGAACATTCTGATTGTTGATTTCAACACCGAGTTTGCAGAGTATTCCTATTGCTTCATGAATTATTTTTTTGATGAGTTCATCATTTAAAAATTTTACTTTTGGTCTCATATAAAGCTCCTAAGATAAAAGTAACTCGATCTGCCAGGTCAAGAATCACAGCAACCAAGCTGGTCGTTTTACTTCTTTATTTTTAATTCAGGATTTCAATCTATATCATTCCGCATACTTCTCAGAATAAAGCAGAGCACAATCCTTCGCCATTTTTCTTATTCTTCCAATATAAGCAGCCCTCTCTGTGACACTGATTACACCACGCGCATCGAGAAGATTAAAAGTGTGAGAACATTTCAATAAATAATCATAAGCAGGATAGACCAGTTTTTCTTTGATAAGATTGAAAGCCTGCAGCTCATAATCTTTGAAGGAAGCAAAAAGAGATTTCACGTCTGCAAGTTTGAAGTTAAACGCTGAAAACTCAACTTCCTTATCAAAAAACAGATCTCCATATTTTGTGGTATCGTTCCACTTTAGATCTTTAAAATCATCCACATCCTGGATATACATTGCCAGTCGTTCCAAACCATAAGTCAATTCCACACTTATCGGGAATACTTCGATTCCTCCAACCTGTTGAAAATATGTAAACTGAGATATTTCCATACCGTCCAGCCAAACTTCCCAACCCAATCCACTTGCTCCCAGAGTAGGAGATTCCCAGTCATCTTCCACAAAGCGGATATCGTGTTTTTCTGTTTCAATGCCAATAGCCTGCAAACTTTTTAGATAGAGAGTTTGAATATTATCCGGAGTTGGTTTGATGATAACCTGAAATTGATAATAGTGCTGCAACCTGTTTGGATTTTCTCCGTATCTTCCGTCTTTGGGTCTGCGGCAGGGTTGTGCATAAGCTATTGCAGTGGGCTTCTCACTTAAAGCTCCAAAAAAAGTAGCAGGATGAAAAGTCCCAGCTCCCATTTCCATATCATAAGGCTGAAGAACGTTACATCCTTTCTTTGCCCAGTAGTGCTGCAGCTTCAAAATTATATCCTGAAAATTCATGTTTTCTCCAAAAAATATTGTTATATCTTTTCTTTTTATTTTGCTTATAAGTCAAGAGGAATTATAAAAAAAAACCACGAAACCAAATTCTTCTTCTTACTTTCCGAAAGCTTTCGGGACAGTTCGGAAGGTGCTAATCCTCCAAAGCTTCTGCTTCTTTAAATAGGCAAGAAACGAATTTGTTTAACTTGAGGTTACCTTCTGTTCATTTTCACGTAGGAGCAGAGAACGATTTCGAATTTTTAGAATCAAGATAAATTATCCATTCTTTTAGTTTTGTTTTGACAAAAAACACCAAGTAATTCATTTTTAGTCATCTTCAAAAAAGGGAGAAAAAATTGAAACGATTTTTTCAAATATTTTTAATAGGATTTTTTATGATAAATATTTTAAATTCTCAAGATGGAATTGGCGAATCTGAAAATGGCTATAAACTGCCCTCAGAAAAAGTAACAAAAATCTTTAATGCTCCCTCATTTCCGTATTTCAGTTTTGTTACTTTTGATGAAATTGCATTCGAGATGAAATGGCAGTCAAAGCAAACACTGGAAAATATATCCCAACCATTCGTAGAATTAGCTGGAGAGAAGATTTCCATAAAATTGAATGCTCCCATAAAAACCTATCCTGATACTTCTATTACAATTCATAATTTTAAAACAGGAGAAAAAATTCCTGTTAAACTTCCCCAAAATATCAAAATTCGGAAAAGAAAACTCTCTTTTGATCATTCCAAATTAGCTTTATCTTACGAAACAGAAAACGGTATAGAATTATTAATTGTTGATGTTGAAACCGGAACATTCAAACCCATTGAAAATATTTATATTAATGATGT
The DNA here is from genome assembly GCA_964460095.1 of uncultured Candidatus Cloacimonadota bacterium. Classification (GTDB taxonomy): domain Bacteria; phylum Cloacimonadota; class Cloacimonadia; order Cloacimonadales; family TCS61; genus JABMPU01. The sequence goes on along the minus strand of CAYWPW010000320.1, from coordinate 681 downwards.
TTTTGAAGATGGTGGATTTCAATGGCTGAACGATAATAAAACTTTATTGATAAATTCAATTCCGAAAAATAGGGGAGAGATTCCTCCAACTCCCAAAATTCCGGTATCTCCAATTATTGAAGAAACGATTGGAAAAGTCGGTCAAACCAGAACTTATCAAAATCTATTGAAAAACAGGTATGATGAAGAGTTGTTTGATTACTATTTTACTTCGCAACTTGTTTTAATGGATGTTTCAAATTTGGAAATTGCGGAAATTGGAAAACCCGGAATTTTTGATGAAGTAGAAATATCTCCGAACAATCAGTTTATCTTTATTTCTCAGATTCAAAGACCATATTCTTACGAACTTCCATTCTATCGATTTCCAAAGAAATACCAGGTTTGGAAAATGAATGGGGAATTGATTACGGTTATTTATGATAGACCTTTGCAGGATCAAATACCGATTGGTGGAACTTACATCGGACCACGCAGTTTTCGCTGGCAACCCCTGAAAGATGCAGCTCTTGTCTGGGTTGAAGCTCTGGATGAAGGTAATCCAAAAAAGGAAGTTGATTTTCGTGATAAAATTTTACGATTGGATTTATTGTACGGAAAATCTGTAGAAGTTATTTTCAAAACCAAACATCGTTTTTCCGGTATCGACTGGTCAGAAGACTGTGACGAATTGATTTACAC
>CAYWPW010000319.1:0-2622 GCA_964460095.1 uncultured Candidatus Cloacimonadota bacterium | reverse complement strand
AGATATTCGTAAAAAGCTGATAGACTTTTGCATCATCTTTTCTGCGAGCATAAGAATAATTGTAATTTCCACTTTTCCCGATCAGAACTTCTTCCAGAATTTTTCCGTTTTTATCATAAAAAACCAATAATGTTCCCAAACTATCAGTAACATTGAATTTCTCGAACGAAGTTTCGGTAATTGGGATGGATGAAGTTTCCACCTGTAAAACTTTCTTAAAAATATCATCGATTTTTAGTTTTGCAGGAGGATAATTCAGAGGATAATCAATCATCCAAACATCATCGATTTTTGCCAGTTTCAATGTGTCTTCTTGAGCTGTGATTTCAATTGCATAAACCTGTGTTGAATCAAATCTGAAGAAATTAATTCTTCTCTCAGTTTTATCATTCAATTTGGTGATAATAAAAACAATAATCAATAGAATTAAGACAATTATTGGAATCAGATTTTTCTTATTCATAGAGCTCTCCTAAAATTTTTCTGCGGTTGATTTCTTTTCGATAATGAAATACACCAAAAATAATTAACAGGATCGAGGGGAAAAGAATGTTCAACCATTTCACGATTTTTCTGGTACCAATGCTTAACTCTTTGAGAGGTTTAAATTCAGTTTCGCGAGAGCGGATTTCTATCAAAGTGCTTTCCGATGCCATATAATCAACAGCATTCATCACAAAATCGAGATTTCCCTTCAAACCTGCACCACCACTATCTTTGATGAAATCTGAATCTGTGATGAATAGAACTTTTGCAGAAGAAGTTTCTTTTACCGCATCCGGGAAATTATAATTATCTGCAAAAAAGCTTTTAAAAACTCCGGAAAAAATACCGGCAACAACTTTTGGAGATTCAGTTAACATTGGAGCTAAATTTCTGTTCATATAACTTGCAACCTGAATATCAAGATTTGGTGCTCTTACCTGTCCGGAATTTTGGGATGTGAATAACAAAGGTTCGAAATTTTGTCCTTCATTTATCCTGGTTGTATCAATTTCAGAAGCAAAAATAAGCTGCATCTGATCCAGGTTTTTCACCATCAGATTTTCTTTATTCACATTATTGATTATCGGAAAAAACGGGTAATTAACAGGAGTAGCAAAACGGAAAATTCCCTGCTGTCTTTGCACTTGAACCTGACCGCAATTCGCATCTAAAACCAGATTATCCTTGATTTGAATTCCCCAGCTTCGCAATAGGTTAAATAAATTTGATGCAATCGGTTCTGCCTGTTGAACTTGCAGATTCGCATTAATCCTATCCTGAAAAAAGATAATATTCCCACCTGTCATTAAATACTGATCCAGATTATAAAGCTGTACTTCGGAAAGGGAATCCTGAATTCCTGTAAAAACAAGAGCAGAAACCAAAGGTTCAATTTCTGAAAACAGATCGGTTTTGATCAGTTCATAATTATCGGAAATGAACTGCCTGACAGTTGAGAACTCACCAGGAGGAGGTTGCATTCCCTGCATTTGTGGGATTTCAGGTTGAGCATCGATTTCAAAGAATGCCAGTTTTTTCAAACCTATTGCAGTCACTTTTTTGATTGTGCTGGTGATATCATATTCCAAACCACGTGTATTTTGAATAAGTGGAATAGCTTCAGTTTTATCCTGATATAAAAAAGCTAATCCCATATAAACTTCACGAATCTCAAGTTTATCATTTTCCACCACTCGCATGGAAACCGGAGAAATTTGATTTTTTCTGGCTTCTTCTTTCAAGCGGTTTTCATCACTCGGATCCAGAAACTCAAAACGAAGTTTTCCCCTGGAATACGCTTGATATTCTGAGAGTAAATCATTAGCAAAACGACGAGCATCAGCAAATTCTCCAGGTAAATTCTTGGAAAAATATGCTTTAACTACAAGTCTGTCTTCCAGGTTTCTAACTGCTTCTTTACTGGATTTTGAAAGAGAATATATCTTTCCTTTAGAGAGATCCATCCTAGTAAAAATGGTAATAGAAACTAAATTTAAAAATACGATTATCGCTATAAATATTATCAGGTTCAACCAATTTGTCTTTCTCATCTCAACCTCCTATTTCCATTTCCTAGATTCCAAGGCAACAACCGAAAACCTTAGAAAGAGAACAATCAGACTGATAAAATAAACCAGGTTTCTCGTATCAATTACTCCGCGAGAAATATTGGAAAAATGGTATCCAATACTGAGATATTGGAAAAAACCAACTATATAACTGGGTAAAAAGAACAAAGAATATTGTAGGATAAAAAGAACGAAAACTATAAAGAAACTGATAATGAAAGCCACAATTTGGTTATTCGTGAGACTGGAAGAAAAAATACCAATGGCACTATAAACTGCTCCCAGTAGAATTAAACCCAAATATCCGCAGAAAATCGCACCATAATCTATGTTCTTCCCAAGAATCATAATTGTGATAAGATGAACCAATGTGAACGCTAATCCTACAACAATCAATCCAAGAGAAGACCAGAATTTACCCATTACAATCTCAGAATCTTTGATGGGAAAAGTGGTTAAAAGCTCAATCGTTCCAGAATTTTTCTCTCTTGAAATTAATCCCATTGTGATTGCCGGAATAAAGAATAAAAAGACAATTGGAACTATTCCAAAGAGAGAACGTAAATCA
>CAYWPW010000318.1:0-2633 GCA_964460095.1 uncultured Candidatus Cloacimonadota bacterium | reverse complement strand
ACAAAATAATACTTTTTTTCATTTGAACTCTCCTTTTTTAATTATTCCTTTAATTTTCAATTGGGTATGATTTGATGAATTCTTCCAGAGGAACTGCCAAATCCCAATAAAATTCAAAAAGTTCTATCATCGCCAATGTGAGATAGTTATAAGAAACAGACATCATACTATAATTTTTTTTTGATGTTCTTTCTCTATTCAATGTGAACAGGGCATGATTCCCATCATAAATCGCAAGTTTTAAAGGAAGTTTCATTGAAACTCTAACATCATAGTCTGCTCCTGTTTTTCGTATTTTAAATATCGAATTAGCATATTCTTTATAACGGATTTCATTATATTCGTAAATTTGTTTCATTTTCAGGTTTTTTTTAATCTGGTCGTTCCTGCGATCATCAAAATCTTTCTGGCTGTTATCCATTATAATTGGTTCTTTTACAAAGACTCTTAATACACTTTGGCATTCGAATTGAAGCTGTTTTATTCTTTCTTTGATGGCAGATTGGCTGGTAAGAATCTGAACGTGTTCTGCCGGAGAATCATTTTCATTTGTACTATCAAAAACGTTTTGAAGGCTTTTAGAAGTTTCTAAGAGAGACATTTCTTTCAGCAGCATTTCTTTCTTCATCTCATTTATAGTATTATCGATAGCAACTTCCGGTGCGACAGCTTTATAACTTTTCGTTGCACCGGGAAGGATTTTACAGAATCCTTTTATTATGAGATTATCCAGAACATCATAGATACGTCCACGGGAAACAGAAGCGCTTTTTGCCAAATTTGTAGCACCAATTTTATCGGTCTTGATAAGTTGCAGATAAACTTTAACTTCGTATTCTGTAAGTCCGATTGAAGTAAGTTGTTCTTGTATGTCTTTTGTACTAAATTTTTCCATTATCACCTCTCGGGTGCAACAGAATAAAAGTAATGCAATAGTGTCAATATTTTATTGTACTTCAGAGGTGTTGCAATTTAGAAGTATCTTATTCTATAAATAAACTTATAATGTAAGATAAAAATTTAGACAGCTAAAGATCGAATCTGTACATCATAATTTAGATGATTTGATACTCGAAGCCAGAAGCCATCTTGAAGATAAAAAATTTGATAAAATGACGAAAAAACTTGATGACAGAGATATTGAGATCAGCTGTAATCAGCACCTTATCGAATTACATACTGCTCAAAACGATTATGAAAAAGCATATCAATATCAAAATATTCTTAAAGGATTAAAAGCAAAAATACACAAACAAAGATTAGAATCAAAGGTCTCGGAATTGCATTCACAATTTGAAATTGGATTGAAAGAACAGAGAAAGAAAAAAGACCAATTGGAAAAAGAAAAGCTGGAAGCAGAAAAGCGTTTTGTACATCTGCAAAGGGTTTACAGCAATATTTTAGAAATTGGCAGTTTGGGCATATTCTCTGAAACAATGCGTAAGATCATTCAAACCGCAGACACTATCCATTTAGATCGAAACATTCCAACCCTGATAGAGGGAGAAACAGGCACAGGAAAAGAGATCATTGCGCGGATTATTCATTATGGGAAAGAGAAAAATCCTGCCCCTTTCATCGCTGTTAATTGCTCTGCAATTTCACCTTCCTTATTTGAAAGCGAATTGTTTGGTTATGAAAAAGGTTCGTTTAGCGGCGCTAAAAGAAGCGGACAAGCCGGAAAGCTGGAACTAGCTCAAGGTGGTTCCATTTTTTTTGATGAAATTGGTGAACTCCCATTGGAAATGCAGTCTAAATTGTTACGTGCAATTCAGCAGAAAGAGATATATCGCATTGGTGGTCAGAATCCGATTAAGTTGGATATACGCTTCATCTTTTCCACGAATCGCAAATTGGCTGAAGAGACAAAACAGGGAAAATTTAGACTTGACATTTTTCACAGATTGAATGCGGGTTATATTTTCATTCCACCCATCATCGCTAAAGATGAAGTTAATCCCTCATAAAGATATCCTGTTTGGGCACAGAAATTTCCTGCAAAAGGTTGATAACTTGTTACAAGCCAATCCTCATCTCCATCTATTTGCCAATCTAAGGAAGAGAAATCACCTGTTTCGAAATCCTCCGAATGTTGAGAATGCAAAAGAAAATACTAAAAATAAAATAAAAAAAATAATTGTTTTTTCATAAGATCTCCAATGTTTTATCGGAGATGAGATTAATTGATGTGATTAAAATTTGTAAAGTAGAAAAAAACAGAAAACATATTCAATCTTATTCATTTACGATTCGCAAAGAAGTGTGAACTGAGAATGGAAAAGAAAATATTTCTTTAATCTTTCTCAGCCAGATCGATATTTCTGCTTCTGAAACCGTAACCCATTACATCCGAAACATCAGTCAACAGGACAAAAGCTGAAGGATCAATGTCCTTAACAATATCACGTAGAATAGCAACCTGTCTTCTGTTCATAGCACAGAAAAGCATATTAAACTTCACTACTCTAAGGTCAAGTAATAAGAAAAATGAAAAAATTAATTGATTTCATACATCAGAAAAGGCTTTTACTCTCAAAAAACTTGACTTCAGAACTTTTTAATTCAATCCTGCTTAATTGATTTTCGCTCTCTCTCATTATGCCTCCTCAGGGCTTTATTGGTTCTGTAACACA
>CAYWPW010000317.1:0-2675 GCA_964460095.1 uncultured Candidatus Cloacimonadota bacterium | reverse complement strand
CATTTATTTAGGTGCTGTTTTTGTGTCAAAGTTTTTTTCAGCTCTTAAAATAAACATATTTTTTAATTAGATTTCAACTTTTCCATACATTTCACTTTACAAAAAACATCAATTTTTAGTAAAAGAAAAATTAGTTGGAGAAGAAATGTTAGATAGAATAATTCGCGGAATCACCAAAAATAAATTCGTTCGTTTCTTTGCTGTAAATTCCACAGAAACGACTAAGTATGCTTCCCAAATCCATAATTTATCCGGTACAACATCTGTAATTATGGGAAGATTATTAAGTGCTGGATTGATGATGGCTTTTGATATGAAATCCTCAACTGATCTTCTAACTCTGAAATTGCAGTGTGAAGGTCCGATTGAAGGAGCTCTTGTTACTGTAAATAATAATGGCGAAATTAAAGGATATATAAATAATCCTCAAATAAAATTATCTTCTAATTCTGAGAAGATTATCAATGTTAAAACTGCCATTGGAAAAGGATTTATTACAATTATCAAAGATCTTGGTTTGAAGAATCCTTATATTGGAAATGTGGAATTGATATACGGAACAATTGCTAGAGATCTAACTCGTTATTTTGTTAAATCCGAGCAAATTCCATCTTCTGTTGGTTTGGGAGTTTTAACGAATGAAAAGGGTGAGGTTCAACAATCCGGAGGTTTTATTATACAACTCATGCCAGACGCTCCTGAAGAAGTAATTTCCAAAATTGAAACCAATTTGAATAAGTTTCCGAATCTGACCAATGTGATGGATATGGGTTATGAGATCGAGGAAATTATGAACGATTTTATTTTAAAGGGACTTCAACCTGAGATAAAAAAGACAATTCCTGCAAAATTCAAATGTGATTGTTGCTCTGAGAAATTCGAAAAAGGATTACAGCTTTTAGATAAGGAAGAACTGGAAGAGATGATTGATAAAAACGAGGAAATTGTTATTAATTGTCATTTTTGTAATAAGAATTATTCTTTTGAACAAAAGAAAATCCTTAAAGTTTTAAGTAGAAAATGATTATGTTCAAAAGTTTCTGCTCGTTCCCAAATTCTGTTTTGGAAAGTAATTTTATAATAAAGGGAAAACCGGAAAAATATGAATAAACCTGAATTTCTTTATCACGGTGGAAAGGAACTTGTTAAAATTATAAAACCACATAAAGCAAGCGGAATTTGTAAAAAGAATGATCAATTAAACGCAGTCTATGCGACGCCTAAGAGGGATTTGGCTGTGTTGTTTGCTCTATCTTTAATTCCAGATAATAAAGGACAAATTTCTTGGTCAACAGAGGATTCATCTGATAATCGATATTTAATGAAAATTTCTTATGGAAAACTTAATCTAAAGCGAGAAGGTTATTTATATAAAGTTCCATTAAATAATTTTGAAAAGATTGATGAATTGCAATGGATTTCTTATAAGGATATAGAACCTTTAGACTATGAAATTATAGATCCAAATGATTTTAAAGAATTAATAATTAAATCAGAAAAAGAGAATGAATATTAAGAATTTCCACCATAAAAAAAAACTCGGGCAACATTTTCTAATAGATAAAAATATTATTCGCAAGATCGTTGATATTGCAAATGTTCAGGAAAATGAGCAGGTCTGGGAAATCGGACCGGGAAAAGGAATCTTAACAGAAGAACTTCTTAATAGAAACTGCAATTTAACTGCATTTGAAATAGACGAAAAATTATATCCGATTTTAGAAGATAAATTTTCTAACAAGATAAACTTGATCAAAGAAGATGTTTTAAAAGCAAATTGGAAAAAACTTCTTCCAGATGAAAAAGTAAAGATCGTTGCCAATCTTCCTTTTCAGATAACTTCACCATTTCTTTTTAAAGTAGTTTCATTCGCAGAGCATTTTTCTAAAATCGTGATTATGATCCAAAAAGAAGTTGCCCAAAGAATAAAAGCAAAAGTTGGCTCAAAAGATTATGGAATTCTAACTTTGAAAATGCAATATTATTTTGATGTTTCGTATGAGTTCACAGTTAAATCACATCTTTTTTATCCAAAACCAAAAGTAGATTCTGCGGTAATCAGTCTAATTCCCAGGAAAGAAAAACCTGAAATTGAGGATGAAAAATTCTTCTGGAGAATTGTGGAAACTTCCTTTAGGAACCGAAGAAAAATGCTGCGGAATAATTTGAAAGAGATTTTGAATGCTGAACAAATAGAAGAATTATCAGATGATTTTGACCTTTCAAAAAGAGGAGAAACATTAACTGAATCGGAATTTATAAAACTTTTTGAAGAAATAGAAAGGATTCAGAAAACAACTTGAGTTAAGCTGGCTTTAGCCAGTCTTGACTTAAGTTGTTGAATAATTTACTCAACTTAACACAAGATTTCTCAGATTCCCGCTTTCGCGGGAATGACAGAGTGTTTAAATACCTTTAGTAAAAAGTTGATTTTCCCACGGTTTGCTGAGATAATATCTTAAAACTTTTTTCTTTTTCCCTGCAAGTCTATCAGGAATTGTGTCTTCGTATTTATCCAGAACCAGGAAATACTCGAAAACCAGTTTTTTTTCTTTTGCTACCTTTTAAAAGATTTTTACACCTTTTTTCACGAATTTACTTGGTTTAAATTTCAATTGGTTTTGAATTGAAATTAAGTGAGATTTTTTTTAAATTCAAGTGTTTTTCTATAATTT
>CAYWPW010000316.1:0-2678 GCA_964460095.1 uncultured Candidatus Cloacimonadota bacterium | reverse complement strand
TTTGTTACTGAAGAAGGTTTTAAAGTGAGCTTTTTTCCCATCTGTAATTATCTGCAATGCTCCGTCTATTCCGGAAATAAACAGATTCTGTCCCAGAAAATCATACTTTTCCAGAGTTACTTCATGAGGAAAGCTAAAACTGTTTTTCAGGGAAGTGGAGATGAAACCATATTCGGGTGTTACAGCTTTTATAAACTCGATGGAACTGGAAGTTTTGCTGCCGTGATGACCGATTTTAAGAAAATCGCAATCCAGGAATTCCGGGTAACATAATAATAAATAATTTTCTCCCTCTTTCTCCAGGTCTCCTGTAAAAAGCACGGAAAAATCAGAATAATCCATCCTCACAACAATCGACATATTGTTTATGTTTTTATTATAAAATGATAAATTCGGATGTAGTATCTTAAATTTCACTGTTTTCAAAGGAAGATGAGTTGTATCACAAATTGTAAAAACTTTACATTTTTCCTGTTCGATTTTATCCTCGAAAGTTTTCCATATTTTCCTTCTTTGAAATTCATCAGTAACAACCAGGTTTTTGATTTTGAGTTCTTGCAAGACAAAATCCAAACCACCATAATGATCATTGTGTGCATGAGTTATAATCACCCAATCTAATGTAGAAATTCCATTATTTTTAAGATACGGAAAAGCTGATTTCTCAAAATGCTGATAAGTAAAATCCGGAGGTCCGGAATCGATTAAGATGCTTTCATTATCCGGAGTTTCTACCAGGAATAGATCTCCCAAACCACAATCAAAAAAAGTTATTTTCAGGTTATTGCTGCTTTTCCTTCCAAAACTGATGAATAACAGAATAGAAGCTGAAATCAATAATAAAAAAAATAACGTATTTTTCTTTTTGGATTTTTTCGTCTTTTTTATAGTTTCTTTTTTCAATTGGAAAGCGATCGAAAAAAGTATCAAATAAATCAAAACCATCTGCAAAGAATTGATAGAAAAGAAACCGGAAAACATTGGTAAAGAAGCTGAAAAACCCGACCATTTATCAAAACAAAGCATTAATAATCTGAAACTATTTTGATAGAAGATCGTTCCAAATGGAAGAAAAATTATCAGAAGTGATAAAGGTAACAACACGGAAATTAAAGGAATTCCGATTAAGTTTCCAATGATTCCATTCATATTGAACTGATTGAAATTATAAGCAATTATGGGTGCCAGGAAGATATTCAAAATTCCAGAGGAGACAAAGATAATTAGAATTCCATTTAAGATTTTCTTTGTGCCGGATAAAATTTCGATTTCATCTTTACTTAGTTTGATGAATCTAATTCTGGGAACGATATTCAAAAGTACAAAAACTGCTGTAAACGATAATTGCAATCCAACTGAAAATAGTTGGCTTGGTTGGATAAATGTAATTGTGATTAAACTGATGGCTAAAATATTATTTGGTGCTGGTTTTCTTTGGATGATTTTTGCTACCAGGTAAAGTGAAAGCATGATTACAGCTCTGCTCACAGAAGGTGACCACGAGCAAATCTCTCCATAAATAATGAGTAGAATGATTAATGAAACACGGACAATATTTCTATTGCGAATAAACAATTTGAGTAGGGAAAATATAATCAGGTATAAGATGCCAACGTGCAAACCGCTGACTGCCAGAAGGTGGCTTAAACCTGCTTTGTTGAGAGTTGTTCTCCATTCTGCTAATTCGGTTTTGTCTCCGATCACGATTGCTTTGATAAAACCTGCATTTGCTCCAAATCGGTTTTCAATTCTTCCGCGAATGAATTTTCTGATATTAATAATTATTGTTTTCCAAAATGTTTTCTTTGAATCGATCACTTTGATTATTGTTTTTGCATAACCCGAAGCGAAAATATTCTTTGAAGCCAGGTATTCCTGGTAATCAAAACTGGATGGATTTGAGTTTTTGGCTATTTTTCTGATGAAAGCAACCATCGATACAACATCACCATATTTCAAGTCAGTTTGTCTTGTACTGAAATTGATTTTTCCATCCACTTTTACATCAGCAATCTCATCGATTTCCAAAGTAAAACGAAATGAGTCTTTTACCTTCCTCACCTCAGATGTTATCCTTCCGTTTATTGGTTGCATAAGTTGCGGATAGCTTTGTACAATTGAGTTTATATGATTTGTTGGGAAGATCGTGGTTAATGATATGCGCAGGATTCCCAACGAGAAAATCGCTAAAATCAGAAAATAGAATCTAAATCTTTTAAGTAAAGAAAAGATGATAAAAATCAGGGTTGCAACGATAAAATATATTGGAGGTGCATGCAGGAATTTTCCTGCAATAATTCCTGAAATCCAGATTATTGCAGGTAATACAATTGGACTGAGATGAAATTTGGGCATTTGGTAAATTTCCTAACTCAACAGGTTATAACCAAATAGGGAAAAATTAATAAATCCTAATTTCTAATATCAAATAAAATTCCAAAATTCAAATGTTAAATAATGAAGAACCTTGTTCCCAAGTCCCAGCTTGGGAACATTTTTAACTTAATATATTCTTATAATCTCTTATTATCTTTTGATAAATCTCAGAATTAGTTTGAATTATAGTATCTAAATCCGGATGATGAGCATTATTTTCAGTAGAGAGCGCAGAATCTACAAGTTTATAAATCTGGGTGAAATGTATTTTTTCTTTCAGGAAAAGGTCGATCGCAGCTTCG
>CAYWPW010000315.1:0-2688 GCA_964460095.1 uncultured Candidatus Cloacimonadota bacterium | reverse complement strand
TGAGTGATTTCCGGTATTTCAAAATTCCCTACTGCTTGATAATAGACAGAAAGAGAATCTTCAAATCTCTGAATTAAAAGGTCTTTTTCGATTTCAACAGTTACTTCTTCTTCTCCTTCCCAAATAGTATAACTCATAAACACATTGGCTGTAAATTCATCGGGCCATTCATCACGCTGGATTTGAGTGTTAACAAATTTCATTTGAATTCCTGCAGAAACTTGATATTGAAGAACCTGGTTTTTTTCACATCCAACTACCAATAAAAATGTTATGATTAATATTATATATATTCTTTTCATGTTCATCTCCTTACTTAGAATTTCCTGCCGACTTTGAAGGATACAACTAATTTTCTTTCATCCTCATCATTTGCTTCATTTCTTTTGGTTAAGATGGGAATTTTTGCCAATAAAGTTATATCCGTACGTAACAACCGATAAGAAACCATCGGGATAATATCCAGCAAAGTCATATCCTGCAGATTGGAAATATCATTCTCTTTTAAGGTTGGTCCTCCCCAGTTATTTGTTCGTAATATGTCTTTCGAGCCTTCTGCTGTAGTTGAGAATACGAGCAAACCACCAACAGTCCATTTATTTAGATAATAGTCGAAATTACCTTTGAAAATGAGCATATTTCCATTATGAATATCATATTTGATTGTTTCAATTTCTTCAGTTGCCGGGTTATTATCCACATCATAAAGTAATTCTGCAGTTTTCTCACTAATTCCATTGAGCTTATAAGTTAAATTTCCAGAAAGAGAATATTTTTGCATATATTTGTAAGCAGATAAATCCAGAACAAGATCCGTGGAACCCGTTCCAAGTGGAACCAGATAACCACCTTCCATATTTTCAGAATCACCTGTAGGAAGTTTAGCCTGAACATTCAAACCAAAATTAATATTTTTAAACCATCTGTTGGTTCCCACTTTAAATGAAATATCACCCAAACCTGATGCAGTTTTTGTTTTTAGCATATACTTCATTTCTCTTTTCAGGATGTAAGGAATCGTAAGACCAAAATTGATTTTTTTGAAAGTATAACCTAATGGCAAAGAAATTGCTTTTGTAGGTCCTGTTACAGTCATTTCAATTCCAGCCTCAAAGCCGGTTAATTTACCAGTTTCAGCTTCTTCGGAATCTTCTTTTTCTTCTTCCTGTTCTGCGGTTCCAGTAATAATTTCTTCTACAAATGGGTCAGATAAAATCAGTTCCGTATTTTCTGTTACAGTTTCCACTCCTTCCGGTGTTATGGTTATCAGAATTGTATCGGAAAAAAGACACGAAACTATAAATACGAAAAGAAACAATAAAATCCTTTTTTTCATTCTTTTACCTCTTTTTTTTTTATTTAGTCTAATATCAGACTAATTTTTTTTAGATTTAATATTTTGATTCTTACCTAACATTTCCACTTATTTTCTAACTCACCCTCGGTCCCTCTCTTTATCACAAGAGAGGGATGACTTGTTGCTTTTTTTTCTTTTTATTTCTTCTTGCTTTTCTTATGTTCCTTCTCTTTGGAATATCTTTTATATTCTCATCAGAAAGAGAAGGACAGCAGGATGAGTTTATAAATAAAGATCAGCTTTATACTGTCTTTTAAAATGAAAAACTTCGTTAGAAAAGCCAGATGAATTTCTCCAGCCTTCGCTCGCTTCGACTTGGCAAGCAGGATGACAAAAATAATTTTGCATAAACTCCTATTCACCAATTATTTTAACGAGCACTCTTTTTCTACGTTTACCATCAAATTCTCCATAGAAAATCTGTTCCCATGGTCCGAAATCCAATCTGCCGTCTGTAATTGCTACAACAACTTCTCTACCCATAATCGTTCTCTTAAGATGTGCATCTGCATTATCTTCAAAGCCGTTATGCTGATATTGAGAATAAGGTTTTTCCGGGGCTAATTTTTCCAGCCATTTCTCATAATCGTAGTGTAATCCTCTTTCATCATCGTTGATGAAAACACTGGCTGTGATATGCATGGCATTTACAAGACAGAGTCCTTCTGTGATTCCACTTTCTGACAGACATTCATCAATCTCAGGAGTAATATTAATCAGTTGTCTTCTTGAGGTTGTATTGAACCAGAGTTCTTTCTTGTATGATTTCATTTTTCTCCTTTTTTTTGCCACAGATATTTTTGACGCTGATTTTCACAGATTTTTTATGATCTAATATGATTTTTTTTATATTACTTCCAACAATTTTTATCCAAAAATATTCTTTTCATAATTTATCATAATCTATCTGCGTTAATCTGCGTCTAATTCTTTTTGATCACCAAGCCATCAAAATAAGAAACTAACTTCTTTTTCAGTTCTTTCTTGATCTTTTTCTCAACAGTTCGAATCGCTCTGGCAGTAGCTTCCGGAAAAGAAACATGACCTTCGCGACCTTTATCTGAAATCGTGATAAAAGTCGTTCCTGAGTTGTCATTTATTTTCAATTGCAAATCATAGCGAACAAAAACCAGGTTCTCACGTTTGATGTCAGTTTCTTCAAAAGCAACACTACCAACAGCATGCAGAGTAGCATCATCAGAAAGAACAAAACCCAGATCCGTCATCAATTCCTCAACCAGAATCGTAACTTTATTTTCCACATCATTTCCAATATCAACGCTGAAACTGATCATTTTGGCAGATTCAGCAGCTTCTTTGTTCAACTCATT
>CAYWPW010000314.1:0-2698 GCA_964460095.1 uncultured Candidatus Cloacimonadota bacterium | reverse complement strand
TGCATAAGAACCACCCAAAACTTTGAAAGAATTCAAATTCAGACGGCTTGATTCATCTTTGACCCAGAGCCCTTTTACTCCAATATACTTGGCCATTTTACGCAAACTTTTAAGAGGAGATATTTCAAAACCAGGAATTCCATCATGAAATTTACGAGTCGAATAACTAATTTCACGTGGGAAATAGGCCTGAGAATTTTCAATTTTGTTATAATTCGGATGGTTATTTCCAATCCACCTTATCTTTTCCATACTACATTCCTTTCTAATTTCTCTCATAAGAATTTATCGTAATTTTTCTTTTTATTACTTCTGTTAATTCCTTTAAGCTCATCAACAATTTAAAATTCTCCTGTCAAATTGCTTTCTTCTAAAACTTTAGTAATATTAGATTTTAATTGCAAAATAAAATATTTTCACTCATTCATTCCAGCCATTAAAAAATAAATCCCAAAATTTATATTTTCTGTTACTACGCTCTTTTAATTCAATATTATAACACTTTGCAATCCGTTTAGCATATCTATCTATTTCAAGATTTAATGAATTATGAGGACATTTGCCTTTATAGCTAAAATTTTAAAGGAAATAATCTTTTTTTTAAAAGATTATCTTTTATTTCTTATTTCCTTTAGAAATTTTCTGGTGCAAATCCTGTTACAAGTTTTATTTTTAATAAAACGTTATGCCACAAGGAACCTATGGAACTGGATTTGCAAATCAGAAAGCTCTAGCAATCTAAATATTTATAAAGTAATCTTTACTGTCTCTTTTTCCCCTAAAAATTTACTTTCTAACATGATTTTCACCGGTCGAACCGCGACGAACAACTATCCAAAAACCAGTGATTTCACTAAACCTCCAATATTAGAAAAAATGAACAGCGGTTCGATCCGCGTGCAAAATTTTGTTATGCTTAAATTACTGCAGAGATGTTAACTAGTCGAAAATATAGTTGTTTGATAATCGAAATATTAAGCATAGTATCTCTCTGAAGAGTAATTTTGTTTCAAATAACTCTAATTTATCAAACCCATCTTCTTCTTTGCAACAACACCGGCAGCTTTTAATAAAGGATAACCAGCTGGAGAAGCTGTAAGCAACGGATGTGTGCCAATTTGAGCTGTTAAAATCGAATTAATATCCATCCTGTTCTGAATAATAAATCCGATTGTATTGGTCAATTCACCGACAGATAAACCACCGACGACTTCTCCCCCAAGTATTATATTTGATTCCTTGCCGACAATTAGTTTAACCATTTGTTTGTGTGTACCTGGCAGTGTTCCGGGATGTTTGTCCATACCTTCAAAAACACCTGTAACTATATCAAATCCTTCTTCTATGGCTCTGGTTTCAGTTAATCCGGCAACTCCAAACCCTGTATCACCAATGGCTGTCGAGAAAATAGAAATTGTTCCGCTGAATGTTTTAACAACAGACAGTTTGAACAAATTTATACCTGCTGTTCTGGCCTCGGCGCATGCTGTTGAAGCCAACATGACAGCATTCTGTTTTCTGGTAACAAAATCTCTCTTTTCGGCACAATCTCCCACGGCGAAAATTGAAGAATCTTCTGTACGCATATATTCATCAACTCTTATGAAACCCAGCTCATTGATTGGTAAACCAGCATCTTTGGCAAGCTCTATATTGGGTTTGTAACCAATAGACAAAACAACTGCATCAGCTTCAATTGTCTCACCATTTTCCAATAGTACGCCAGCCACTTTTTTATCGCCTGTTATTTCTTTAACACCAATTCCTGTTCTTATTTTTACGCCTCTTGTTTTAATTAACTCTTCCGCCTGGATAGCAATATCCTGGTCAAAAGCGAGTCCCAATATATGCGGTAATTTTTCTACAAGAGTTACGTCTTTACCAGCCTTGGTTAATTCATCCGAAAGCTCTACACCGATAAAACCAGCTCCAATGGTTACAACTTTCTTACACACTTTTAATTTTTCCTGCATCTCATCAAGATATACTTTGTTCTTCGGAACAGTAAAAACATTCTCCAATTCAGCGCCCTTTAACCACTTGGGAATTGAGGGAGATGAACCGGTTGCGATTACAAGTTTATCATAGGAAAATTCTTTCCCATCTTCCAATTTACAAACTTTATCCTCTCGTGAAATTGAGATAACCTTTCCTAGGTTCAGGTTAACACCTGCGCTGTCAAACATTTTATCAGATGGTAAAATATTGTTGTCAGTACTTTGCACGGAAGCAAAAATGTATGGAACTCCGCAGGGAACCAAAGTCTTTTCTTCCATTCTGACAACAGTTACATCTTTTTCGGGATTGACTGTTTTTGCAGTTAATGCTGCTACAAGACCAGCAGCGCTGCTTCCGATTACTAATACATCTGTTTTTTCCATTTTATTTCTCCTTTAGTTTGCTTAAGCATAACGTCGTAATCAACTGCGAAGTTCGCAGTATAATATCCTTATATCTTCGCTTAATAACATCTAACTTATATTTTCCTTTTTTCTAAAAAAAAACTATGCAGAGAATAGTGAAACATCTTTTATTTGTCAAATTATTTAAAGAATTATTATCAAAATATACATAAATTCAGTCGGTTTAAATAAACATTTGCACAAATAGTATAAAAGACTTTCGAATAACTATTTCAATTGTTTTTTTATATTTCAGAAACGGTTAATACAATTGAAAATAATACCATTTGGATAAC
>CAYWPW010000313.1:0-2739 GCA_964460095.1 uncultured Candidatus Cloacimonadota bacterium | reverse complement strand
TCCGGAACATATGGAATCTCATATCCGGGAATCGTGTCGATGATATTATCATAAATATCCAACCAGCCGTCTTCGTACATATTTAGAATGGCTGTGGAAGTAAATGTTTTGGTATTACTGGCAAATCGGAAATAAGTATTTGTAGTAAGTGGTGTTTCCTCTGGAGCTGCTGCACTGGCAAAAATTATTTCATCCGGGGTTTGGATGTAAACATTGATACTTGGAACAATATGTCCCAATTCTGTTTCCATAGATACCCTGATTTCTTCGATAGCTTCAATTACTTCCTCAGTTTGTGTAGGTCCGGTTACATCATCCTTTGAACATGAAATAATTAGAATGACCAACAAGGTAAATACTAATAAAATCTTCTTCATAACTTCTCTCCTCTATATTTTATTTGGAAAATCTGATAGCAAATATTGAAATATCTTGAATACCGTCAAGAAATTAAACAGTTAGCAAATTAATGCGAGTTTTGGATTTCTGCAACCTTAAGATAATGAACGATTATGGATTCGGAAAGAGTTAAATTTTTTATTATTATTTTCAAAGATTGATTTTAGAAAAAAAACCACAAATGAAATTATCAAGAAAGAAATGACAACCAACAAAGCAAACAAAAAATAGAACCAAATATATTCTTTGCTAAAAATTACTTAAACGCATTTTCATATTTTATTTATATTCCTTAAAGTGTAAACAACGCGTGAAATTCTACAGGCAGCCAAGAAGGTAACCGTTATTATCATTAAACAGACTCTTATTATCTTCTCATTCATTTCTCTATCGGTATTTTTTATCTTAATACTACCGCGTCGATTTGAATGAAACGCGAAGGTTAGAATTTAAGATAAACACTAACCTTCGTCATTGAAAATAATTCTAATTTTTAGAATAATTTATAAGTGAATCCCAATCCCAATGTTTGTTTGAATTGCATTTCATCGATAACCCGTTCATCATAAATAAATTGAAAATAAAGATTCAGGTTGATCAGCTTGGTGATGCTGGCTGTGAAGATGTGTTCCCAATCCAGCCGAACAGCTTCCCAATTAGCTGTGTAAGCAGCATTTGCTTCATCATCAGAAAGCGAATAAAATAACGCTTTATAAAGAGTCAGTTTCGTGTTGTAATTAATTGCATTCTTTGCTAAAGGGGATTTGTATTCTGCTACAAATTCCAGACCACCATCGTTGGTGCTTTCATCGGCATAGCTGTCAAAATATTGTTTGAAAGCCGCACCCATCCTGGCACTGAGCTCTTTATTATCTTCTTTGATGAACATCCGGGCTACACCAAAAGATTCAGTGAAAATATTCGGATTCAGATTCTTTACTTCAGTTCCGCGTTCATCCATAAATTGACTTTCCCAGCGAAGGCTGGCAAACGGATCAACTACTAAACCAAGTGTAAAGCGGAACATCGATTCAAAATCGATCTGGTCGGTAGATTTTGCCGGTTTGGCCCATTTTTTATTGCCGTTAAGATCAACAAACTGATTGTGGGTTTGGCCGAAAGCCAGTTTGAGTGTGTTCTTGTTATTCACTTTGGCAGCAAGTTGCTTTTCTGCCAGCAGGTTAGCATTGAAAGCCCAGGAAATCGAACCCAGTTCCGCACCTGCCCAGTTGTCGCTATACTCATTCTGATTCAAATTCAAAGACACATCAGCTTCTGTATTCCAGCCTTCTGCACTTATTCCAACAACCATAAGGCCTAATACTAAAATTAAAACTGCTTTTTTCATTTTAATCTCCTCCTCTATTTAATTAAATGTACATCCATTTGCGGGAATGGAATATTAATCCCATTTTTATCAAATTCTTCTTTTGCTTGTTCGGTCAGGTCGAAGAAAACATCCCAGTAATTTTCTGTTTTCGTCCAAACGCGGACAGTGAAATCCAATGAGCTGTCGTTCAAATTTCCCAGCCTGATAAAAGGCTCTGGGTTTTTCTGAATCAGCTCATGTTTTTCAATTATTCCCAGCAGGATATCTTTCACTCTTTTCAGGTCGGAATTATATCCAACACCGAAAACCAGATCAACTCTGCGGGTCTTTTCTGCAGTGTAGTTAATAATCGTTCCGTTCATAATCTGCGAATTGGGTACGATGATCTTTTTATTATCAAGCGAATTGATCTCCGTCGTAAAAACACTTATCTTACTGATTATGCCGGAAACACCGCCGGCGTCCACATAATCACCCACCTTAAAGGGTTTAAATAGGATAATCAGAAAGCCGGAAGCAAAATTGGAAAGTGAACCCTGTAGAGCCAAACCGATTGCCAGACCGGCTGCTCCGATTATGGCCATAAAAGACGTGGTTTGAATGCCAAGCTGAGAAAGAGCTGCGAGGATCACAAACACCAATAATGCACTAAAAGTCAGAGATGAGATAAAAGATGAAATAGTTTTATCTACTTTTCTTTTATCCATTACTTTTACAATCAATTTACGAATACCTTTCGCAATTATGCGACCAATAATAAAAATGGCAATAGCTGCAATTAGTTTTATACCAAAAGTAGATCCCCATTCTATCAACTTGTTTAATAATTGTTCCATTTAACCTCCTATATAATTAAATGAATCCGGTGTTTACCGAATATGTTTTTCTTTAGTTTATCATCTTACTTCGTTCCGAAAAATTCATCATGACAGCTTTCTATAATCAAAAATATTTTTCAGCACTTCCAGCATCACTTTATAATGAGTACCCTGCCAATAAATTTTTCCGCA
>CAYWPW010000312.1:0-2742 GCA_964460095.1 uncultured Candidatus Cloacimonadota bacterium | reverse complement strand
TCCATTAGTAATAAATATCATTAACAAATATTTTAATGTCCCATCTTCTTATTATATTTTTGATCCAAATTCTTTAAAAAGTGTTTTGCATTCTATTCAAATTGAAGCGTTTGATAGAGTGGAAAAGTATATCAATTCAGAGGATATTATGGATGAATCTTTAAAACTCTTTCCCCAAAAGAAGAGAACTGGAGTAATTTCAAAAGTAATTTCAAATAGCATTTTTGTATCATATAGTTTTAATTCAAGAGATAAAGAACTTGTAAATGGATTAATAGAACTACTAAAATCAGCAGGATTTAAAGTTATAACAGGAGAAAAAAATCCAATAGGTTCTATTTCTAAAAGCATTATCAATAAAATTAACAAAGCTGAAAAATTTGTTGTTATTATGACAAAAAGAGATAAAAAGGAAAATGGAAAATTTACAACCAGTAGCTGGCTTCTTGAGGAAAAAGGCATTGCAATAGCATATGATAAGCCGTGTATAATTTTTGTAGAAAATGAGGTTGATAATAATGAAATTGGTGGTGTACAAGGTGATGACCAGAGAATACCTTTCACAAGAAACAATTTTAGTGCTAAAGTTGATTTAGCAATAAAAATGTTAAAAGGTGAGGTTGATTAATAATTGAGGATTACAAAAATTAGTGATAATTAGTGTTAATTCGTGGTTAAAAATATAGGAGAAAATAAAATGACAAAAGAGCAATTTGTTCTGGAGCTTGAAAGAATAGGAGCTATCAAATTCGGTAAATTCACATTAAAAAGCGGTCTCGTTTCACCGTTCTATTTCGATCTGCGGGATATGATCAGTTATCCGGAAATTTTAGAAGGTGTTGCTGATCTGCTGGCTGAACGCATCAAAGATATGGATTTCGATGTGCTTACGGGAATTCCATATACAGCACTTCCCATTGCATCGCTGGTAGCTTCCAAACTAAAAAAACCGCTGGTGTATATGAGAAAGGAAGAAAAAGCTTACGGAACCGGAAAGAATGTAATTGGCAGATTCAAAGAAGGTGCGAAATGTCTGGTTATAGACGATTTGATAACAACGGGAACCAGTAAGATCGAGACAGCGGAGGGGTATGAAAGAGAAGGCGTTATCATTAAAGATTTCGTGGTGGTTATCGACAGAAGTTCCAGCGGAAAAGAGGATTTAGCAAAAGAGGGTTACGAACTGCACAGTTTGATAAGTCTGGAAGAAATTCTGAATTTGTTACAGATGAACGACTTAATCTCTGAGGAAAAAGTGAAAGAAGTGCGAGAATTCACAGCAAGCATTTCCAAACCTGTCGATCCGAAAAATGAAATTACAAATCCATTGACCAAAAAATTAATGTCGAAAATAAAAGAGAAGAGATCGAATCTGGTTCTTTCGCTGGATGTGACAACTCAAAGGGAGTTCTTTAAGATTCTGGATGAAGTAGGAAACGAGATTGTGATGCTGAAAACTCACGTGGATATTCTGGATGATTATAATGAGAATTTTGTTCCGAAATTGCAGGAATATTCAAGGAAATATGATTTTATAATTTTCGAAGACAGGAAATTTGCTGACATCGGAAATACGGTTCGTCATCAATATCGAAACGGTGTTTACAAGATTTATGGTTGGGCAGAATTCGTCACAGTTCATATGGTAGCAGGTGAAGGAATTTTGAAAGGACTTTTCGACGGAACGGAAAATAGAAGCTCGTTCGTTCTAGCAAGAATGAGTTCCAAAGGGAACCTGATAAACGAAACTTATTCACGCAAATGCTTCGAGATAGCTCGCAAAAACCCGAATGTTGTTTCAGGCTTTATCGGGCATGGAAAAGATGTGGAAGACATAAAAAGATTCAAAGCTAAATTCCCTTCCGGAATGCTGTTGCTGACTCCCGGAGTGAAGTTAGAAAGAGGATCCGATGCAATGGGACAACAATATATCACAGTCGAAGATGCGATTCAAGGTGGAGCGGATTGTATAATCGTAGGACGGGGGATCATCCAAGCAAAAGACCGAAAGAAAGAAGCAAAGATCTATCGCGAGAGAGCTTGGAAAGCTTTTAAGGAAAGAAATAATAATTAAAAAATGAAGTAATGGAACACGGATGACACAGATAAAACGGATTTTCACTGATTGGGCTCGACTTCAAAGCGAAGCGTGGTGAATCCCCTCTATCAGAGGGGTGCGACTTTAGTCGTGGGGTGTGTAAATTATAATGAGCTATCTAAAATATAATCCAAAGCTAAAGGAAAGGGCTAAATACTTGAGAAATAACTCAACTTTATCAGAAGTGTTATTATGGCTTCAGATAAAGAATAAAAAATTGGGTTTTGATTTTCATCGGCAGAAACCGATTGATAATTATATTGTTGATTTTTTCTGTCCAAAATTAATGTTAGCAATAGAAATTGATGGTGCGAGCCATTATGATAAAGTGGAGTATGATAAGATCAGACAAGAAAGACTTGAAAGTCTCGGTGTGAGATTTATTCGTTTTAGAGATGAAGATGTGAAAAATAATTTGCAAGGGTGTCTTGATTTTTTGAAAGAATGGATAGATGGTAACACACCTCCCGGCTAAAGCCGTACTCCTCTCAAGAGGAGATTTTCGCCGTTCTCTCCGTGAGTTCTGTGGGTAAAAAAGTTAGTATTGTTCGTTTTATTAGTTAATAAAAAAGTCAGTGTTTGTCTGTGTAAGTCAGTGGCAACAATTAGTGTTAATTCGAGTTAATTCGTGGTTTCAAAAAAAG
>CAYWPW010000311.1:0-2755 GCA_964460095.1 uncultured Candidatus Cloacimonadota bacterium | reverse complement strand
TTGGATTTGCCGTGTTGAATCTGAGTGATTTTTTTAAATCTGTTTTTGAAATCTTTAAAATCAAAAGAGTGGGTAAAAGAATTATAATCAATTCCGTTTTGATGAGTCCGTTTATCAGGTTTTCGCTCTGCCATTTTCCTCCAATATAAAATAATGCTAAAAGCAGAATAATAAAGAAAAGGAAACCAAACTGTGGAGAGAACACATTTTTCTTATCTTTTCCCCAGAACTTTAAAGATTTTTCTTCTGCAGTTCGGAATAAAACCGACTCGCTGTTAAAAAGCCTGATAGAGATATAGATTGCGATTATATCTAATACTATCGTTGAACTTACAACAATAAAAAGATAACTCAGTTCAAAGCTGCCTAACATTATATCCCTGATAAGAAGAGAGAAATTGACGATTGGAATGAGAGCGAAACCGAAACTCAATTCAAATCCTGGTAGAAAGCTGACCATTGAAAGCATAATTCCACCAAATAAAACCGGCATTTGGTAACTTTGTGCTTCTTTGATATTTCGTGAGTAAGTGGAAATTGAAAGCAGTAAAGCAGAGAATAAAGTAACGAGTGGGATCATCAAAATCAGGATTAAAGCAAAATTTCCGATCGGAAGCTGCAAACCACCTGCATCAGCTTGATACTGTGAAAAGATATGATGAAAAGAGAGATACATACTGAAAAGATTTAGTAAAACCGTGATGATTGTAATCGTGATTATGGTGAGATATTTTCCAATGACAAGTTCATTTCTGCGAGCAGCACTCACCAAGATAGTTTCCAAAGTCTTTCTTTCTTTTTCACCGGCAACCAGATCCGAAGAAACAACAGCTGCACTGCTGATGGTCAGAATTATCAATAAATACGGCAGGAATTTGCCGAGAGCAAAACCGAGCATTTGAGCCGGCGGAGCAATATTCTCCTTTTTGAGTTCGATAGCTGTGAGAATTTCTTCATTGATTTCGATTCTTTGGAGTCTTTCTCCCACTAATTCATTTTCAATTTCAAATAGTTTATCAGCAATTTTTCTGTATGTTTTGGAACTTCTTTCACTTGTCTCATCATAGATAATTTTTGCAATTAGAACCTGGTATCCTGTTGATGAAAGACTGTCTTTCAAATCTACAATAGCTTGTATACTTTTATCTTTGAGAAGCTCGTATAAAGGTGTTTCTTCATAAAAATCGATTTTCTGCATGATTTGGAGATTTTCAATATTTTGCAGTTCGGATTCTATTCTTATTGAAGTTTCATCCAAAATGTTATCATTAAGATAGATGAGCATTTGCTGCTGTTCAAGTTTCATTTCCTGACGCGACATCATTGAAGAGAAACCAATCATTAAAAGCGGATACAGCACAATAGGTAAAACCAGAGATGTAATAATCGTTCTCCTATCCCTTAATAAATCGAGAAGTTCTTTTTTATATATTATGAGGATTTTCTTAAAATTCATTAACCATCTTCTCATCTTTTATTCGATTTACAAAATGAATAAATATGTCATCCAAATCATTCAGTTCTGTTTCTTCTTTGAATTCCTGCCAGGTTCCTTCTGCTAAAACTTTTCCTTCATGAATCATCACGATTTTATCTGCAATTCGTTCAGCTTCCCTCATAATATGAGTGGAAAAAAGAACGCATTTTCCTTCATTTTTACATCTATGAATGAAATCGACAATATTTTTAGCTGTAAGAATATCCAGTCCAGTAGTTGGTTCATCAAAAATCATAACCGGTGGATCATGGATAATCGAGCGTGCAATCGAGACTTTTTGTTTCATCCCTGTAGAAAGAAAATCAACTTTTTTATCGAGAAAATCATCCATATCGAGAAGATTTGAAATTTCTTGAATTCTTATTTTTATATCAGAAGGTTCAACATCGTAAAGATGACCAAAATAAGTAATCACTTCCCTGGCAGTTAAACGGGCATAAAGTCCTGTATCTCCGGAAAGAAAACCAAGATTAGACCTTACCTGTTGTGGATTGTTGATGATATCAAAACCTTCGACTGAAGCAGTTCCGCTGAATGGCTGCAGAACTGTGGAAAGCATTCTCATGGCTGTGGTTTTTCCTGCACCATTTACTCCCAGAAGAACTACAATCTCGCCACGTTCTGCTGTGAAAGAAAGATCATTTACAGCATAAAGCTCTTCCCCATTTTTTTGGATAAAAACTTTTGTGAGATTTTTAACTTCAATCATAAAACCTCGATAAATTAAACTTGTTAAGTTTAAAAAACTTAACAAGTTTTAAAGTACTTTTTAAAGAACTTTCGGTATAAAATCAGTTTTATCGTTAATCATGCGTGCAAATTGAGTGAGCAATTTAACCGCATCATAAAGGTCTTTGAACGAAATAACCTCATTTGGAGTGTGCATATATCTGTTTGGAATGCTGATGAGCCCAGCAGCTACACCAGCTCGTGTTACCTGAATCGCATTTGCATCTGTTCCGGTTCCGCGTGGAGCTGCTTCGATTTGATAATCAACTTTTGCTTTTTCAGCAGCTTCTTTTAACAAAGTGAAAACTTTGGGATTGATATTCGCACCTACCACTACAACCGGACCTTTGCCTAATTTGATATCACCCATCTTGTTTTTATCCATTCCCGGGTAATCTGTGGCATGAGTAACATCAATGGCAATTCCAACATGTGGGTCTATACCAAAGGCACTTGTTCTTGCACCGCGCAATCCGATTTCTTCCTGAACAGAAGAAACAGAATAAACATTTGCACAAATTGTTTCAT
>CAYWPW010000310.1:0-2762 GCA_964460095.1 uncultured Candidatus Cloacimonadota bacterium | reverse complement strand
GCAAGCACTCTGGCAAAAGCGATTAGCTGCCGCTGCCCAACAGAGAAAGTTGCACCTCTTTCCATTACTGGGTCATAATATTTTTGCGGTAAACTTTCTATAAATCTGTGAACATTCACATATTCCGAAACCTGCTGCATTCTCTCGTCAGAAATGATCTCATTATTCAAAACAATGTTATCTTTAATCGTTCCGGAAAACAGGAAAACATCCTGCTGAACAATGCCAATATTTCCGCGTAATTTTTCCAAAGAATAATCTGTAATATCCTTCCCGTCGATGATTATTCTTCCTTTCTGGAACGGATAGAGTCCAGAAATCAAACTGATTATGGAAGTTTTCCCGGAACCGGTGTGGCCAACAAGAGCGACCTTTTCACCGGCTTTTATTCTAAATGATATATCTTTTAGGACTTCATCATTTTCATTGTATTGAAGACACACATTCTTAAATTCGATCTCACCCTTGAATCCTTTCTCCTCTTCTCCGATTCTCCGTTTCTCCCTTTCTCCAGTTCTCCTTTCCTCCGTTCTATAATCTTCCACCGGTTTATCCATCAAGCCAAAAACGCGTTCCGCACCCGCCATTCCTGCCTGAAGGATATTGAATTTCTCACTCAGGTGATGAATTGGCTCAAAAAATCTATCTAAGAACCACAAGAAAGCAATGAAAATTCCCAGCGAAAGCCTGTCCTGAAGAATTTGTCCTCCACCATACCACAAAAGGACAGCAACAGCGATTCTACGGGTTGAATTGATCACCGGTCGGAAAAACGCAAAAAGCTTCAACATCGACCTTGCTGCTGAATAATATTCTCCATTGATCTGGGAAAATTCCTTTTTCTTCCGTTTATACTGATTGAATAATTGTATGATCTTAAAACCGGAAATATCTTCCGAAAGAGCTGCATTGATATTTGCCAGTTTCTTTCTTACATTCCTATAAATAATCCTGCTTTTTCTTATAAAGAAAATGAATAGAACAACAGTGAATGGAAGCACGGAAAAAGTAACAAGTGCTAGCTTGTAATCATAAATCAGCATTGCTATCATAATTCCGACTAGTACAAAAGCTTCCTGGATCAGTTGTATCAAGCCGTTCCCAAACATTTCATTCAAAGTGCCGATGTCGTTCGTAATCCGCGTAACCAATCTTCCTACAGGATTTTTATCAAAGAAAGAAAGTGGCATTTTCTCGAGTCTGAGGAAAAGATCCCGCCGCAGGTCGTACATTGCGTGCTGGGAAGCGAAATTGATGGAATAAATCTGGAAATAAGTAAAAACAAGCTGAAGAGAAATAACTGCAAAAAATATCAGACCGTAAATTTTAAGCTTCTTAATATCGTTAATTCGGAGGGATTTCAATTCCTTTTTTGTTATCTCATCGCTTTTTTTCAGTTCATTCAGTTCTGAATTTAACACAATAATTTTATCATCGGAAATTTCTTCGATCCGAATTGATTGCAATAAATCCTTATTTTGCTGTGTATTCTCCAGGATTACTATTTTTGCATAAAATCTATCTGAGCTGGTTAATTTCTTAATTACTTTTTTTTCAATGAAATTAATTTTCTTATTTGGAAAGAGCAGAAAAAATTTATCATCAAATTTGAATTCCGTGAATTTGACCTTTGAATATTTTTGGATAAAACCATTTTTTATATTTTCATCATCAAACTTTATTAAATTCCTGTTTGAAACAATAATCTCATCAACAGCGCGCTGAGTTATCATCGGTGCGAGCAAGTTCGTCACAGTGATTAGTAGCAGCAGGATAAATGAAATTAATACAAGAAGTTTGTAAGGCTTGAGAAAGGCAATGATCCGCCTGAATAAATCCTTATCATAAATCTTGCCTTGAACTGTATCTTTCGAAAGACCTTTCTCTAATTTTCTCATTTTAGTTTTTCTTCGATCTGCTGTTTTTCAAACAGGTTTTTATAAATTCCATTTTTTGCTAGGAGTTCTTTATGAGTACCTGATTCAGCGATTTTCTTTTTGCCTAGAACAATAATTTTATCTGCGTGCTGAAGAGATGAAATCCTGTGAGCAATGATGATCGTTGTTTTATCTCTTCTTAATTCAATCAAAAGCTCTAGAATCTTTTTCTCTGTTTTTGTATCAACAGAAGAAAGAGCATCGTCCAGAATGAGAACATTGGGATTGGTTAGAAGAGCTCTGGCAATAGCAATTCGCTGTTTCTGCCCACCGGAAAGAGTAACTCCTCGCTCACCGATAACAGTATCGAAACCATCTTCGAAATTTATGATTTCATCATAGACCTGAGCGTATCTGGCAACTTCTTCCACAAAAGTTCTATCAATGTCCGGCTTTGCCATGCTTATATTGTCTGCGATAGAATCTGAGAAAAGGAAGATATCCTGCGGAACCATCACAACGTTATCTCGCAAGACTTCAAGCGGGATTTTAAAAAGCTCAACATCATCGATGAAAATCGCATTTTGCGGAGGATTATACACCCTGGTCATAAGATCAATAATGGTAGTTTTACCGCAACCGGTTCTTCCCACAATTGCCAGTGTTTTTCCCACATCAATTTCAAATGAAATGTTTTCAAATATTTGCGGAGTTTGGGAATTATATTGGAAATTCAAGTTCTTAAAAGTCACTTTTCCTTTCAATTCCTGAATGGAAACATCCGCATTTTCATCAATAACTTCCGGTTCAACCTCAAAAATAGAGTTCAATCTTTTTAAGGATGCAGTTCCTCTTTGGTACAAATTCACTATCCATCCAATAGCA
>CAYWPW010000309.1:0-2772 GCA_964460095.1 uncultured Candidatus Cloacimonadota bacterium | reverse complement strand
ATTTCTTCAAAGCCATTGCCAGTCTTCTGGAAATCTCTTCATCTTCATTGAAAACCAGTTTTGGTAAAAGCTCTACAATCTCAACTTCAACACCCATTTGTTGATAAATGGAAGCGAATTCACAGCCAATCACACCTCCACCAACAACAACCAGATGATTTGGCAATTCCTGCATTTTCAATAAATCTTTGGAAGATAAAATCTGTTTTTCATCAAACTTCATAAATGGAAGCTGCTGTGGAATCGAACCGGTTGCTAAAATCAAATAATCTGCTGAATAGGAACTCTCTTCTCCTTCCCTATTTCTGGAAATAATTTTATAATGATCTTCACATTTTTCAATTTGAATAACTAGCTCATTTATATTGGGAATATTCCTTCTTTGAAATAAATATTCAACACCGGAAACTAATCTTTCCACAATCGAATTCTTTCTTTCCCATACTTTTGAATAATCTATTTGTGAGCTATTGACTTTAATTCCAAAGTTTTCAGATTCTTTTATTTCAGCAAATAAATCTGCAACTTTTACTAAAGATTTTGTTGGTATGCAGCCGTGGTTCAAACAAACTCCACCCAATCTTTCCTTCTCAAAAACAGCAACATCGATACCATATTGATTCAGCCTGATTGCAGAAACATAACCTCCGGGTCCACCACCGATTATTGCCACAGCAAAATGCGTCACATCTCTCTCCTCAAATGGCTATTCAAAATTCTTTTTGCCTTTCGATATTTAGCAACAACTCTCCTGGAAACATTTATTCCGTCTTTTCGCAATTTGTCTGTAATATCCTGATCACTCAAAGGTGAACGTTTATCTTCATACTCGATTAGACGTTTGATAATGGTTTCTACATTTTGACGGGAAATGGAATTATAATTTGTGTCTTTTCCGGCAGTGCTCGTAAAAAAATCTTTCAAACACATAATGCCAAAAGGAGTATCAGCATATTTAGTTCTTACAACGCGAGAAATGGTGGATTCATTAACCTGAAGTTCTTCAGCAATAACAGAATAAGTGAGAGGTTCCAGAACTCCGCTATTGTTATAGAAAAAATCTCGTTGGTTGCGAATTATCGATTTCACAACTCTATCTAATGTTCTACTTCTCAAATAAATTGATTTAATAATAAATTTTGCGGAATTGATTTTATTACGCACATAATCAACAGCACTTTTATCGGTTTTTATTTGTTTAAGAATATCCCGATATCTTCTGCTCAATCTGATTTTTGGAAAAGAAAAATCATTAGTAAGAACTTCATATTCGTTTCCAATTTTTTTGATAATAACATCCGGTAGAATATAATTTGTTTCATTAGATTGCAAACGCAATCCTGGTTTTGGATCAAGTTGACCAATTTGATTTTTCCAAGTATGAACCGAATTCAGAGTTACTCCATATTTTGAAGCTATTTTCTTATAACGTTTATGAATCAGGTCGTCAAAATCATCTTGAATAATCCTAACCAAATGAACATGTTCGTTTTCTTTCAGTTGCGCAATTAGGCACTCCTGAATATTTCTGGCAGTTATTCCACAAGGTTCAAAACGCATTATTATCTTTTGGATTTCCTCTGCACGCTCCGAAGAAATTCCATATTCAGATGCCAGAAAATATAAATCAAAATCTTTTGATAAAAAACCATAATCATCTGTACTGTCAATAAGTTCATAAGCAAAATCAAATTCATTTTCCGGTAAATTCTGTTTTTCAAGTTGATAAAGAAAGTCCTCTTTATTATCTTCTGAAGAACGCAAAAATTGCTCAAAATTTATTCGTTCAGACGCTTTTATTTTGTAAGATTTATCATCGAAATTAATTTCATTCCAGGAATCCAGGATTTCACTTAATTTTTCACATTCTTCCAGAGTTTTTTCCAGTTCAGAATCGTTTTTCTCTTTAACATCATCTATTTCAGGAACTTCCTCTTTTTCCTTAACAGCTGGAGTTTCTTCAGTGGTTTCATCTTCCTGTTTTTGCTCAAGAAGTTCCAACATCGGATTATTAACGAGTTCTTGTTTTAAATATGTTTCCAATTCTAAAAGGGGCATTGCCAACATTTCCAAAGATTGAAGCATTTTTGGCTTCAAGAGAAGACTTTGAGTTAATTTTTGAGAAAGCGATTGTTTAAGTTTCATTATTCATATTCAAATGGATTTGTAAATCTATCTCCAAGATAAACTTCGCGAGCTTTTTCATTATTTACCAATTCCCTAGAAGTTCCAGTAAAGAGGATTTCTCCTTTATAAATAATATAAGCTCTTTCCGTGATTTTCAAAGTTTCTAAAACATTATGGTCTGTAATAAGCATTCCGATCTTTTTTTCTTTCAGCCTTTGAATAATATCCTGAATATCGGCAACTGCCAGAGGATCGACTCCGGCAAAAGGTTCATCCATCAGCATAAAAGATGGAGATGTAACAAGTGACCTTGTGATTTCCAATTTTCGTCTTTCACCACCGGAAAGTGTATAAGCCTTTTGTTTTGCCAAACTCGTCAAATCCAGCTCAGCCAAATATTCTTCCAGTTTTTGTTTTCTTTCTTTTTTGGAGAGTTTCTGTGTTTCCAGAATTGCCATTATATTCTGTTCAACAGTTAATTTATGGAAAATTGAAGGTTCCTGAGCCAAGTATCCAATTCCCAATTGAGCTCGTTTATACATTGGTAATTTCACGATATCATCG
This sequence comes from uncultured Candidatus Cloacimonadota bacterium, assembly GCA_964460095.1. Lineage (GTDB taxonomy): Bacteria > Cloacimonadota > Cloacimonadia > Cloacimonadales > TCS61 > JABMPU01. The sequence continues at coordinate 81 of CAYWPW010000309.1, read as the reverse complement.
TCATTGAAGAAAACACGTCCCTTATTCGGTTTTATCAATCCAAGAATCATATAAAAAGTAGTTGATTTTCCTGCCCCGTTC
>CAYWPW010000308.1:0-2786 GCA_964460095.1 uncultured Candidatus Cloacimonadota bacterium | reverse complement strand
ACCGATTCGGAAGGGAATACGGTTCCATATGGTGATTAAAAAAGAACAGTTGTTCGTAAAGAATAAAAGGGTTATGCTTAAATAAAAAGTTGGAAGGTTGGAGTAGGAAGCCAAATTTAGAAAATCCCGCTTGAATAATATCAACGATTTGAATAATCAGTTCGTTTTCATTTGCATCTTACAATAGATACATTTATAGATTCCCAATCCAACCTTCGTACAACTTCGGCTCGGCTGGCCAGTTGGGAATGACAGTTTGCATGTTGAGAATGACAGCAATCTTATAACATCACGAAGCGGACATGTTCGGCTACTTACGAAAGCTTCGTAATCAGTTGAACCTTTGAACCTCTGAACCTCTCAACCACTTATAGCGAGCTCTTTTACCAAAACAGAAGCAGCACCGATCGATTCCATATCAAACTTGAAATTATCTGCAATCATTTCTACATCTTTCAGAAGTTGCAGGATATTGCCGGAAACTGTGAATTGTTTTAATGAATGCAGCCTTTTCCCATCTTGATAAAGGAAACCTTCAGCAGAAAGAGAGAAATCTCCGGAAATGGAATTTGCACCGGAATGCATTCCCTGCAAAGCTACGATCTCGATAGTTTTGGAATGTTTTTTAAGCAGATCTTCTTCTTTAAAATTTCCCTGCTCCAGATAGAAATTTGAAGGAGAAATATTTAAACTCCCTTTATAACTCCTCGAACCATTTCCAGTTGATTTCACACCATCTTTTCTGGCTGTTTGAGTGTTATGCAAAAACGATTTCAATTTGCCTTTTTCGAGCAACATTGTTTTTTGCGATGGATAACCCTCACTATCAAAAGCGCGGGTAGAAAATCCTTCAGGATAAAGAGCGTCATCTACAATTGTAACTTTTTCATTGGCAATTTGTTCTTCCAGTTTTCCCTTGAGGAGCGATTTGCCTTCCTGAACGGATTTTGCACTGAAAATGCTGGAAAACGTGGAAAGCAAAGTTGCCATCATATCATTATTAAAAACTACCGGATATTTACCGGATTCTACTTGTTTCCCACCGAGGAGAGAAACAGCTTTTTCCACACTTTTTTCAGCTAATTTTTTGGCATCAAATTTGGAAAAATCTCTGCCAATAACAAAATCCAATCCAGAGCGTTTATCATCTTCTTCCTGAGTTAAAACCACGCAAAAACCATAAGCTGAATTCTGAGTATCCTCCTTATCCAATCCTTTGCTGTTAGCAATTTTAAGAAAACTTTTACCATCTCCATACATGGAATACGGCACATTAAAAACTCTTTTATCAAGCTCTTTTGCCTGCTTTTCCATCTCTTTGGCAAATATTATTTTATCTTCCACATCTACTTTATCTAATTCTTCTGAATAAACATTCAATTTCACATTAATATCAGGATAATTTTCCAGGCTCACAACTTCATCATTTTCGGAAAATTTGCTGTTTTCAACAGCTTCATCCACAATCATGCGGAAGGTTTCGGAATCGAACTTTTCAGTATAAGCATATCCCACCTTTCCATCTTTGATGACTCTCACACTTATCCCTTTGGAATCTGCATATTTGAATGATTCGATTTCCTGCTCATTTATGCGAACAGAAAAGGAATTGTCAGCAATAAGCATAATTTCGATATCATCAGTTTTATCTTTTGCATACTCAAATATGGTTTTGAATTTTTTATCGTACATTACTGAACCTCCTTTCTTCCACCAACAATGATTTCATCGATCTTAATAGCAGGTTGACCGACTGTGGTGGGAATGCTGCCGCTCACAGAACCGCACATACCTTCTGCGAGAGAAAGATTATTAGCAACCATACTTATTTGTTTCAGAGCATCGGGTCCGTTTCCAATCAAAGTAGCTCCTCTTACAGGTTCTGCGATTTTTCCATTTTTGATAAGATACCCTTCTCCAACTGCAAAATTGAAATTTCCGGTTCCTGGCATCACTGAACCACCACCCATTTTTTTGGCATAAACACCGAAATCAATCGTAGCAATCAAATCGTTTAATGTGTGTTTACCGGCTGCAAGGTACGTATTTCTCATTCTCGAAGCAGGAGCAAATTTATAGGATTGCCTTCTTCCGCTTCCAGTTGGTTTATATCCGGTTTTTATTGCTCCCATTTTATCTACCATAAACGATTTCAAAATTCCTTTATGAATTAAGACAGTTTTCTGGGTAGGAAGTCCTTCATCATCGATGTTTTCCGAACCCCACTTATTGGGAATAGTTCCATCATCGATTGCTGTGACAACTGAATCTGCAACTTGTTTTCCCAATTTATCTGCAAAAACCGAAGCACCTTTTGCCACAGATGTAGTTTCTAGAGCATGTCCGCAAGCTTCATGAAAAATCACACCGCCAAATCCGTTATCAATCACAACCGGAAATTTTCCACTGGGAGCATAATCTGCATTAAGCATTGTCACAGCAATCTTAGCAGTTTTCACACCTAAAGCAATTGGATCGAGTTGCTTGAAAAACTCATAACCTGCTGCTCCGCCAGGACCTTCTGAACCCGTTTGTTTCTCCAAACCGGAAGAAGCAATGGAACTAACATAAACACGTGAATAATTTCTCCTATCTTCAGCCCATAATCCTTCACTATTAATAATTGAAACAATCTGCATTTTCTCAGTAAACCTGATATCTACCTGCGAAATCTGAGGACTGAAATTTCTGGAAGCTTCATTGATTTTGCGGATGAAATCTATCTTGTCTTTTTTGGGTACTGTATTATTGGGAATTTCTATAGGATTGTTATTCTCAAACTCAAA
>CAYWPW010000307.1:0-2789 GCA_964460095.1 uncultured Candidatus Cloacimonadota bacterium | reverse complement strand
ACAGATTTTTTCCTGGAAAGTTGAGAAAAAAGAGCTGGATTTTATTATTGAGATCAATGAAAAATTACCAAATGCTTTAATTTTGGATGAGATTCGGCTCAGGCAGATCTTGTTGAACTTAATAGGAAATGCAGTGAAATTTACTGATAAAGGTTATATCAAACTTCAAGTTTCTGAGCTTTTTACAAAAAGAAATCACTCAACCCTTAACCTGATTTTTACAGTGGAAGATACTGGGATTGGAATTTCTGCAAATCAAAAGAAACTTATTTTTGAAGCTTTCAGGCAACATAACGGACAGAGCAGTTCAAAATATGGTGGGACAGGATTGGGGTTGGCAATCACAACTCGTTTGGTAGAAATGATGAACGGTAAGGTTTCTGTGGAAAGCAAAATCGGAAAGGGAAGTATTTTCAAAGTTGTTCTCAGAAACATTGCAGTTGTCTCCATCGACGAGGAAATAGAGAAAAAAAAGGAAGTAGATTTATCTTCAGTGAAATTTGAGAAAGCTTTGATTTTAGTAGTGGATGATGTTATGCAAAATAGAGCTGTGGTCAAAGAATTCCTTCTCTCCGAAGGTTTCTCTGTTATTGAAGCTGAGAATGGGAAAATTGCTGTTGAACTCGCAAAAAAGAATCATCCTGATTTTATTTTTATGGACCTTAAAATGCCGGAAATGAGTGGATATGAAGCCACGAAAATCTTGAAAGAAGATGCGAAATTTAAAAATATTCCTATTGTTGCCTTAACTGCATCTATCCTGCAAGAAGATGAAAAAGATATTTATGCTGCCGGTTGTGATGGATATTTGCTAAAACCTGTGACCAAAAAAGAATTGTTGAATGAATTGATTAGATTCCTTCCTCATTCAATTACAGAAAAAAAAATTCCTCAAAAGAAAAAGGAAAAGTTAATTCTTCCTGATGAAGTGAAAGCTAAGATGCCAGAGTTTATTAAGATAATAGATGAAGAGATGAACTCAAAGTGGCAAAGAATCAGTAAAACTTATATAATTGGAGAAGTAGAAGATTTTGCTAAAGAAATTAAGCATCTCAGCGAAGAATATAAAGTTGATTATATCACAACCTGGGCAGATAAACTTTTAGCTGAAGCACAAAGTTTTGATATTGAGGGATTTCAGATTTCCATAAAAAAGTTTCCTCAATTAATAGAAAAAATTAAGAATGAAATGGAGAATACAAATGAATAAATGGATATTTCTTATTCTGTTTTTTGTTTTTACCAGTACTTTAATTTCCCAAACTAAAATCGATTCCCTGGAAACTCAACTAATTGATGCAAAAGATCAAATAAGGGCGATTATTTTATCAAAATTAGTTTATGAATACAGGAATATTGATCCTCAAAAATCTATTGAATATGGCGAAAAAGCCTTAAAAATAATTGATGACTTTGATACTGAGATAAGGAAGGGATTTTTTTTTAATGATCTTGGCTGGGCATATCATATCCAAAGCGAATCTCAAAAAGCATTAAAATATACTGAAAGATGTTTAGAAATTGGTAAGGCGTCAAATGATTTACAATTGCAAGCGTTTGCGTTAAATGGACTTGGTGCTATTTACTGGGGTCAGAGTAATTACGCGAAAGCGATGGAACAATATTTCTTGGCTCTTAAAATTCAAGAAGAAATTAATGATAAAAATGCTATTGCAATTACTTTAAGTAATATCGGACTTCTGTTTTTCTCTACAGAAGATAATACCAAAAGCCTGGAATATTATTTTCAAGCCTTAGAAATTCAGGAAGAATTAGGCAATAAATTAGAGATTGCCATTACCCAGCAGAATATAGCAAGCGCATATGGCAGTATGGGAGATTATGAGAAATCTTTAGAATATTCATTAGCTTCTCTAAAAATTAGTGAAGAAATCGATCATGAGCGCTTCTCAGGAACCATTTTAACTAATACAGCCATCACATATTTGAGTTTAAATCAAGAAGAAAAGGCTTTAGATTTTTTTGACAAATCGCTAATCATAACAAAGAAGTACGACGATAAAGGCAATATTGCCAGAGCATACTATTATATTGGTTCAATATACAAAGATAGAGGTATGTTAGATAAAGCACTGCAAAAAGAAAAGGAAGCCCTAAAAATAGCTCAGGAAATTGACGATTATTCTCAGATAAAATATATTTTATCAGAAATTGCATTTATTCATGCTGAAATGAAAGACTTTGAAAACGCCTATGAAAATCATGTAAAATTCAAAGCTATTAATGATTCAATTTTCAATATCGAAAGTGACGAAAAAATCACTGAAATGGAAACCAAATACGAAACTGAAAAGAAGGAGCAGCAAATCGAAATTTTGGAGAAAGATAATAAAATTCAGAATATGACGCGGAATTATTTCATTGTAGGATTTATATTTGCCTTGATAATAGCAGTAATTTTGTATAATCGTTATCGCATCAAGACCAAAGCGAATAAAGAACTATCAATTGCCAGAAGTGTGGCAGAAGAAGCCAACCTGATGAAAACAGAATTACTTGGTATTGCCGCTCATGACCTGAAAAATCCCTTGAATTCGATTCTTGGTTTCTCCAAACTTATAAAACAGGAAATTCCTGAACACACTACCAGTTCAGAGTTCATAGATGTAATCGAAGAATCATCGGAGGAGATGCTGAGCCTGATAAATCATCTGCTCAATTCATCAGCTATCGAAACCGGTAAAATAACTCTTGAACCTGCACCGGTAAAATTTAATGATCTGGCTTTTTCTCTCATCAGCGTGATGACATCTCCCGCATCTTTGAAA
>CAYWPW010000306.1:0-2819 GCA_964460095.1 uncultured Candidatus Cloacimonadota bacterium | reverse complement strand
TTGCCAATTGAAGATTTTCAAGAAATTACATTTTATTGGAATAAAAAGCCCTTAAAAGCGAAAAAAGGAGAGGTGATTTCCTCTGCTTTATTTGCCAATGGAATAAGTATTTTCGGTCATCATCACAAAGATAAAAGCGCTCAGGGAATGTTCTGTGCCAATGGACAATGTGCCAAATGTGCAGTGATTGCCAATGGAATTCCAGTAAAATCCTGTATGACCAAAGTAAAGGAGAACATGTTTGTTCAGAGCGTGGAAGGTCTGCCTGAACTTCCCGATGTTGATGATAAACCCAATATTTCGGATATCGAGGAAATTGAAACTGATGTGCTTATCATTGGCGGAGGTCCAGCAGGGCTTTCAGCAGCTATTCAATTGGGAAATCATCATATCAAAACTTTGCTGATCGATGATAAAGATAAACTGGGCGGGAAATTAGTGCTTCAAACCCATAAATTTTTCGGCTCTGTGGAAGATTCTTATGCAGGCACGCGCGGCATTGAAATTGGAAATCTGCTGGCAAACAATGTCGAAGAAAATAAAAATATTCTAGTTTGGACCGATAGTATTGCCATTTTCGTTTTTCACGATAAAAAAGTTGGAATTCTCAAAGATAATGTTTACAAGCTTGTTTCGCCGAAAGTAATTTTAAATGCTGCTGGAGCGAGAGAAAAATTTCTACGTTTTCGCGGCAATACTCTGGCAGGAATTTATGGTGCCGGAGCTTTTCAAACATTGGTGAATCGCGACCTGATTCGACCCACTGAACGGTTATTTATAGTGGGCGGAGGAAATGTAGGATTGATTGCCGGATATCATGCTTTGCAGGCTGGCATTGAAGTTGTGGGTTTGATAGAAGCTCTTCCCAAATGCGGTGGCTACAAAGTCCACGCAGATAAACTGAAAAGGCTGGGTGTTCCGATTTATACATCTCATACTGTACTTCGTGCAAATGGTGAAGAAACGGTTTCTTCCATTACGATCACAGAAATCACAGAAGATTTTAAACCAATTCCCGGAACTGAAAAGACTTTTGCCTGTGATACAATCCTGATTGCTGTTGGTTTGGAACCTGTAAATGAATTCACTGCAGAAGCGAAAAAAGCTGGAATTCCGGTTTTTGCAGCGGGAGATGCTCTGGAAATTGCTGAAGCTTCATCTGCCATGTTCAACGGAAAAATTTCCGGTTTAAAAGTAGCAAAATTTCTGGGAGCTGATATTGAAGAAATTCCACAGGAGTGGTATGAAAAAGCTGAAATCCTCAAATCCGAACCCGGAGCTGAACTTGCTCAAATCTTCCCGGAACAGGAAGAAGGCGTTTTGCCAATCATTCATTGTTTACAGGAAATTCCGTGTAATCCCTGCATCACAATTTGTCCCACAGATTCCATAAAAATTAAAGATAATTCCATAATGGGTTTACCAGTTTTTGAAGGAGAATGTATCGGTTGTGGTAAGTGTTTAACCATCTGTCCCGGGCTGGCAATTACGTTAGTAGATTATAGAAAAGATACGGAAAATCCAATTGTAACAGTTCCTTACGAAGTGGGAAATTATGCAGTGAAAAAAGGAGATTTTGTTAAAGCTGTTAATATTGATGGTAACATTTTAGCAAAAGTTGAAGTTGTTGGAAAAGTGGTAAATAACCAGAATAAAACTCAACTAATTAGATTAAAAGTTTCAAAGAAAATTGCTAAAAAAATAGTTGCTTTCCAGGTTCAGGATGAATCTGTTTCCGAGCCTTTAAAAGAACCGATTATTTCCGGTTTGAGGGATGACGATTCTATGGTTTGTCTTTGTGAACGGGTAACTGCAGGAGAAATTCGCGAACTCATCAAAAAGGGAATTACAGATTTGAATCAGATTAAGGCGATTTCGCGTGCTGGAATGGGACCTTGCGGTAGTAAAACTTGTGATAACCTGATTCAGCAGATTATGAGAGAACAACATATTCCTCCTAACAAAGTAATAGAAAATGTGCGGCGTCCGGTTTTCGTGGAAGTTCCCTTGGGAAATTTTGCTGATGGGCAAGGAGGGTGCGATGAGTAAACCTGTTTATGATGTAATCGTGATTGGTGCAGGTTCTGTGGGAGTTCCCGCTGCAATGTCGCTCGCTGAAAAAAAACTTAAAGTGCTTGTAATAGATTCTCATCATTCTCCGGGACAGGGAAATAATAAGAAAGCGATTGGTGGTGTACGTGCAACTCATTCTGATTATGGAAAGATTAAAATCAGTCAGCGCAGCATAAAGATTTTTTCCACTTGGAAAGAGAATTTCGGAGATGATCTTGGTTGGATGTTCAATGGTTACAGTTTTCCTACGTATAATGAAGCAGATGAAAACAAGCTGAAAAATCTGATGAAAATCCAGCATGAATTCGGATTGAATATTTCCTGGATTTCTCCTGAAAAGTATTCAGAATTGGTTCCTGGAATTTGCACTGAAGAATTGCGAGGGTCCACTTTTTCTCCTGATGATGGCTCATGTTCTCCGCTTCTAGCTATGAATGCCTTTTATTTTAAAAGTATAGAATATGGAGCAAAATACAAATTTAATGAAACAGTAGTTGATATAAAATTGAGTTCCAGCAAAATTACTGAAATTATTACAGATAAAGGAAAATATTCCTGTGCATATTTGGTGAATGCTGCTGGCAATAGTGCTAAAGAAATTGGAGAAATGGTTGGATTGGATTTACCGATAAAACCAGATTGCCATGAAGGTGCTATCACCGAACCAGTGAAAAGATTTTTTGGTCCCATGGTTGTAGATATGCGTCCTGCAGAAGGTTCGGCAAATTACTATTTTTATCAGAATA
>CAYWPW010000305.1:0-2822 GCA_964460095.1 uncultured Candidatus Cloacimonadota bacterium | reverse complement strand
CTTTTGGAATTTATCATCTTGTTATTGGAGTATATCTTTGGGCTGTGATCAAGCTTATTATCGGAGCAGGATTAATCATGTTAAAATTTACCAGAAGTCGTTACGGTAATATAATTTTCGGTCACATGGTTATAGTTGCCGGATGTATGCTGGTAACAGCAGGAATATATTATGTGCCGATGATAGCAGAGCAGATCAAAGCCAATAACGGGCAGATTTCACTTTTATATATTTTTGCAATGCCGCTGTTCTGGGGATTTTTTGCCATTTTCGGTGGGATTTGTGCCATCTATCATGGTTTTTGTAAATGTGTCAGGAAGGATTGGAAAGTTTAAATTATAAACAAATTACTAATGGTTTCATATTACACTCGACAACACTTACTCCTTCAGAAGCTTTTGCTTCGGAAACTAAAGAGAAACAGAAGTTTCTGGAGTTAGCGCCTTCCGAAATGTCCCGAAAGCTTTCGGGAGGAATGAGAAAATCATTATGTAGAGAATTAAATGTACTCATTAGTATATTGGAGGAAGAATGAAAAAATTAGTAATTTTTTATTCATTGGAAGGAAATACTGCTTTTGTAGCAAAAGCAATTGCAGAAGCAATCGATGCTGAAATTCTGGAATTGAAACCCAAGAAGGATTTAAATCCGAAAAGTTTTACAAGATTCATAAGAGCCGGGATGCAGATGATTTTTAAAAGTAAACCGGCTTTAATGGAATTTGATAAAGATATTGATAATTATGATATTTTATTCATTGGCACACCGGTTTGGGCAGCTAACTTCACACCATCACTTCGCTCACTTTTCTCAAATGTGATTATTGAAAACAAGAAAATAGCTCTCTTTTGCTGTTATGGAGATAATCCGGGAAAAACTTTTAAAAGTTTGAAAAAACAATTAACGGGAAATGTATTTGTAGGTGAAATCGGTTTTAAAGATCCCATTAAACAGAATGAAACTAAGAAAAAAGAGATTCTAAAAGAAATTAGTGATTGGGCAAAACAAGTCCCCTCTGAAAAAGCATCTAACTTACTGAAGAATTAGTTGACTATATATGAAATATATAATACAAAATCCCCATATAATCAATAAAAAGTAAATAAACACTGAACTTGATTTGGATTTTAGATATGTTATAAGTTCATTTTGAAAATGTGTTTTTCAGGTTCGACTACTCAGAAACCACAAAAGGAAGCATTTCTGCTTCCTTTTGGTAATTGTTAAAAATTATTTATGGGTTTACTTCTTGAAATTTATTTCAGGTTTAATATTCTCCTTCTTAATATCGGTAATGTTCCGGTTTATAAGGACCTTCAATGGGAATATTAATATATTCAGATTGTTCTTTGGTCATTTTAGTTAATTTTACACCGAGTTTTTCCAGATGAAGTCTGGCAACTTCTTCATCCAATTCTTTAGAAAGTCTATAAACCTTTTTCTCATGTTCTTTATTCCAGAGTTCCATCTGAGCTAACACCTGATTAGAAAACGAATTGCTCATTACAAACGAGGGGTGACCGGTGGCATTTCCAAGATTAACCAGACGTCCTTCTGATAAAAGAATAATAGAATGACCATCAGGGAATTTGATCTCATCAACTTGTGGTTTGATATTAATTTTCTTTACTCCCGGAGTATCCAACATTTTATCAACCTGTATCTCATTATCAAAATGCCCGATATTGCAGACAATAGCTTTATCCTTCATCTTCTGCATATGTTCCACGCGAATTACTTCGAGATTACCGGTAGCAGTTACAAAAATATCACCTTCAGCAAAAGTATCTTCAAGAAGCTTTACCCGGAAGCCTTCCATAGCCGCCTGAAGCGCACAAATCGGATCGATTTCAGTTATAATTATTTTTGCTCCAAAACCACGCATAGATTGAGCACAACCCTTACCAACATCACCATAACCACAAATCACAATTGTTTTACCAGCTATCATTACATCGGTTCCTCTTTTGATGCCGTCAGCAAGCGATTCCCGACAACCATAAATATTATCAAATTTGGATTTTGTAACAGAATCATTCACATTGATCGCTGGAAAAAGCAAAGTGCCATCTTCCAACTGCTGATAAAGCCTATGAACACCTGTAGTAGTCTCCTCTGAAATACCCTTCATTTCAGCTACGATTTTGTGCCATTTAGCAGGATTTTGCTCCATATCCTGAATAATAAGATTATGTATGATATTCAATTCTTTATTTGATGTATCAGCTTGGGGAAGTTTTCCTGTTTTCTGATATTTTTCTTCCAGATAATAACCCTCATAAACAAAGAGAGTGGCATCTCCTCCATCATCTACAATAAGATGGGGACCTTTATTATTTTCATGTGCTAAAGCCTTTTTCGTGCACCACCAGTATTCTTCCAGAGATTCACCTTTCCAGGCAAAAACAGGAGTGCCTGTTCTGGCAATCTCTGCTGCAGCATGATCCTGTGTGGAAAAAATATTACAGCTTGCCCAACGGACATCAGCTCCCAATTCCTTTAAAGTCTCAATCAAAACAGCTGTTTGAATAGTCATGTGAAGGCTACCTGTAATACGAGCTCCAGCCAGAGGTTTCTGCTCTCTGTATTTTTCACGGATTGCTATTAAACCCGGCATTTCAACTTCTGCTAATTCAATCTCTTTCCTGCCAAAGTCAGCAAGATTCATATCAGCAATTTTATAATCCATCTTTTCTCCTTTTATTTAGCCACTAAGGGCACTAAGTTTCACTAATTTTATTTTTCAACAAACTCAATAAGACACATAGAAAAGAAATAAAAATATGATAATCATGACAATTAAGAATACGAGAAATCGAGAA
>CAYWPW010000304.1:0-2823 GCA_964460095.1 uncultured Candidatus Cloacimonadota bacterium | reverse complement strand
ACGATAGTTGGTGTTTTTTCTTTTTTCTTTTTTTCCGGTTTCCCGGTTTCTTTTGTTTTTTTTATCTTTTTTGTTTTTTTAGCTTTGAATAGACTGAAAATAAATTTGATAAAATTCCATAATCCTTTTAACAAAAGCAACATGAATTTCTTGGCATTTTCAACTTCAAAAATTATCAAAAGACAAGCTATAACAATAACTGACGAGATAATAACCGTGCCGGTTAAACCGAAAATTCTTATGAATAAATCATAAACATACCAGGGAATAATTCCGGCAGTTACAACCGTCTCTTTTCGGATGGCAAATAATAGAAAATTGAAGAAGAAAGCAAAGAGGATGAAGCTGGTAGTTTTCCAGATAAAATGCTTTTCCTCTTTTAAGAAAACACTGAAAAATCCTAACAGAATTGTTCCGAGCAGCAAAGAAATACTGAAGAATTTTCCTAAAAGAAAAATGAGCCAAAAACCAAAAAATACTCCAAAAGGACCAATCGGATTCATCAAACCTTCCGGGAAATCCAATTTAAGAATTTGCATAAATGTAAGTTCAGCATTTTTCAAAGTCGTATAATCAAAGATTAAAATGGATGTATCTCCTATGATAGCAACGAGCAGAAGTATTGAAACTAATAAAATTAAAATACATAAAACAGGTTTCCAAAAACTTTTTTTTGATTCTTTTTTCATTTCTATCTCCGCAAAATCATATGTTTAGTCTAATATTTGCTCGTTACGAAAGTCCTCTTTCGTAACATACTCTAACTCACCCTCAGTCTTCGCCAAGGCTACGCCCCGACAGGTCGGTCCCTCTCTTTATCACAAGAGAGGGATGACTTCTTTCAATTTATCTTATGTTCATTCTCTTTTTTTTAAGAGAAGGACAGTCAGTCTTCGCTAAAGCTACGCCCAGACAAGCAGGATGAGTTGAATTATTTTCAGAATTCCTCAGTTTTACACATCTCTTTCACACGTTAAATCTTATACAAATAATATCTCCATCCTGAACAAGATAATTTTTTCCTTCCAAGCGGAACAATCCTTTTTCTCTGATAGCCTTTTCCGAACCTGCTGAAATTAAATCGTCAAATGAAAAACATTCAGCACGGATAAATCCGCGCTCAAGGTCCGTGTGAATTCTTCCTGCTGCAAAAAGAGCATTCCTGCCCTTTCTAATTGTCCAGGCTCGAACCTCATCTTTACCTATCGTGAAGAAGCTGATGTATCCCATCAATTCGTAAGAGAATCTGGTTAATCGTTTGCGTGCAGATTCTTTTATATTGAGGTCTTCCATAAATTCTTTAGCTTCTTCTTCAGAGAGTTTGGAAAGCTCCATCTCGAATTCGCCGGCGAATTCTATGATATTGTTTTTCTTCTCAATTTCAAAGATCAAATTCTCATTTTTCCCATAATTATTTTCATCTGAATTCAGGATGATCATCAGAGGTTTCTGGCTCATAAATCGAAATCCGCGAATAGATTTTTCTTCGTTTTCCGTTAAAGCAAGAGTGCGAAGAGGAGCGTCATTATTCAGATGTTCAACAGCTTTTTGCAGCGTCTTTTTTTCTGCCTGCATGGCAGCATCTTTGATTCCTCGTTTTTCTGCTAATTCGATTTTCTCCAAACGGTTTTCTGCGATTATCAAATCAGTAATAATCAGCTCGGAATCAATCAGTTCAATATCTTTTTGAGGATTCGGTTTTTCCAGCAGTTGAGTAATAATCTCATTCTCGAAATTTCGAACAACTAAACCCAGTGCATCGGTATTTTTGATGAGGGCAAGGGAGGAACTGGAAAAAGGTGCATCGTTTTTAGAATCTCCTGTTAATCCCACAAAATCGATGTATTCAATGATTGCCTTTATCTCTTTTTCCGGTTTGTAGATTTCACAGAGTTTATCGATTCTGTAATCAGCTACTTCCACGATTCCCAGGTTCGGCTCAATTTTCTGAGTAGAATAGGAAGCAGTGTCTGCATCCAAACCCGTGAGAGCATTGAAGATTGTGGTTTTGCCGGAATTCTGCAATCCAATTAAACCGATTTTCATATATCCTCTAATTTAAAACTTCCCAAATTTGGAAAATTTTGTAAGTTTTATAACTTCACTCGGTTTTAATATTCTCCACATTCCCACCGGAAGCTTTCCCAGCTTAACATCACCTATTTGAAGCCTTTTAAGTTCAAGCACTTCAGAGTCAACCTTTTTTAGCATATAGCGGATTTGACGCTTTCTACCTTCAAAAATTGTCATCTTCAAAATAGTTGCATTTTGCATTCTCTTTTTCACGTAAACAAGAGCCGGCAAAGTTTTTTTATCATCAATCAGAACTCCCTCCCGAAGCTGTTTAATTTGATTTGAATCCAGATTTCCCTTTACGGTTACTTTATAGAGTTTCGGCAATTTGTAGCGCGGATGGATTACTTGCTGGGCAAAATCTCCGTTGTTTGTAAGCAGTAATAAACCTTCGGACATATAATCCAGCCTGCCGATGGAGAAAATATGTGTGCCAAAATCGGGTATCAAATCATAAACAGTTTTCCTGTCGAAATCATCACGTTTTGTAACGAGATATTTTTTAGGTTTATTCAACATCAGATATATTTTTTCATCTGAAAAGGAGATTTTTTTTCCTTTGAATTCCACTGTATCTTTTGCCGGATCTATCTGTTTGGAAAGGTCTGTACATACAATTCCGTTTATTTTGATGTCTCCATTTTTGATGAGAGATTCCACCTGCCTGCGGGAACCCAGGTCACATTTTGCCAGATATTTATTTATTCTTAACATTTTGATTTTAGTCTTTTTTATTTTTTTGATTAACCT
>CAYWPW010000303.1:0-2839 GCA_964460095.1 uncultured Candidatus Cloacimonadota bacterium | reverse complement strand
AATCCTGTTTGATACCCACACCTTCGCAATTTAGCGTCAGTAATGGTATAGAAGACCGCCTTCGCCGCTGGTGTTCCTCCTGATATCTGCGCATTCCACCGCTACACCAGGAATTCCGTCTTCCCCCACCTTACTCTAGAATAACAGTATCAAATGCCGTACACCGGTTGAGCCGGTGCCTTTAACATCTGACTTACTATTCCACCTACTTGCCCTTTACGCCTAGTAATTCCGGACAACGCTTGCCACCCCCGTGTTACCGCGGCTGCTGGCACGGAGTTAGCCGTGGCTTATTCCTGTACTAATATCTCTCCCAAAAAGCTATTAACCTAATGAGCATTGCTCGTACAGAAAAGAACTTTACACACCGAAATGCTTCTTCGTTCACGCGGCGTCGCACTATCAGACTTTCGTCCATTGTAGACTATTCTCGACTGCTGCCTCCCGTAGGAGTCTGGGCCGTATCTCAATCCCAGTGTGGGCGACCACTCGTTAAAGCCGCCTACCAATCATCGCCTTGGTCAGCCATTACCCAACCAACAAGCTAATAGGACGCAGGCTCATCTCTAAGCGACAGCTTGAAACAGAGGCCATCTTTAGAACCACCAATTATGCACTCTTAATCAAATTGCAGTTGCAAATTTCTCAATATTTGCGAACCGTATTATCAGTATTAATCTGTAATAGTTGCAAATTTCTCAAAATTTGCGAACCGTGATCTCTAAATACATAATTGGTGGCTCCATATGCGGTATTAATCCCGGTTTCCCGGGGCTGTCCCCCACTTAAAGGCTGATTACCTACGCGTTACTCACCCGTCCGCCACTCTACTCGCTTTCCCGAAGGAAAACTTTCGCGTTCGACTTGCATGCCTAATCCACGCCGCCAGCGTTCGTCCTGAGCCAGGATCAAACTCTTCATCATAAAACATTTAATTCAATTTTCACTCACCACACTTCTATACTTTCATTCTTATGAATCTTTTAAAGAACCAACTAAACTCACTAAGGAGTGAACAAAATTGAAAATAGCCTTTTATATGTCAAAAGAAAAATTATTTTTTTATTTTTTCTTTAATTCTATTGGACAAATCGTTATGTAAGCTTATCAAAAGTGATAAACTTACACAAATAATACTTCCTGCCAAATATCCTGAATATACGGTTTCAAACAAGCAGGTAACGAAAAAGAACCGTCCATATTTTGATAATTTTCAATTAATGCGATGTAGGTTCGCGGAGTTGCAAGACCGGAACCATTCAAAGTGTGAACAAATTTTACCTTACCATTTTCATCGCGAAAACGGATGGATGCTCTGCGTGCCTGAAAATCCTCAAAAGTACTAACTGAGGAAACCTCTAAATATTTTTTTGCCCCAGGAGCCCAAACTTCAATATCATATGTTTTTGTAGAAGCAAAACTCAAATCCCCTGAAGATATGGTCATAATGCGATAATGTAAGCCAAGTTCCTGCAATATTTCTTCCGCGTCAACCAGCATTTCTTCTAAATCTATATAAGAATTCTGCGGCTTTACAAATCTAACCATCTCAACCTTATTGAACTGGTGAAGACGTTGCAACCCTTTTGTATCTTTACCATAAGAACCGGCTTCTCTCCTGAAACAGGGACTATATGAAACAAATTTCTGAGGTAATATCTTATGATGAATAATCTCATCAGCAAAAATATTTGTAACCGAAACTTCGGAAGTTGGAATCAAAAAAAGATCATCCTGATCAATGTGATACATATCTTCTTCGAGTTTGGGAAGCTGACCAGTTCCTGTCATCGTTTTTCTACTCACAATGAACGGAGCTGAAATTTCTTTGTAGCCATGCTTTTTAATATGAAAATCCAACATAAAATTGATCAAAGCTCTTTCCAATAAAGCACCTTTATCAGTATAGATAGCAAATCCATGACCCGAAAGTTTAGCTGCTCTTTTAAAATCTAAAAGGCTATTTTGCTGAACAAGTTCAAAATGGTCTTTGGGTACAAAATCAAACTCTTTTTTCTCTCCCCATTCCCGCACAAAAGTATTTGCAGATTCATCTTTTCCGATAGGTACACTTGCATGAGGAATATTTGGAACTGAAAGCAATTTCGTTTTGAGATCATTGGATATAGAAGAAAGTTCAGCAGAAATTTCCTTTATCTTTTTGGAAATTGTACTCATCTGAGAAAGAAGTTTGGTAAAATCTTTATTTTCCTTTTTCAGTTCAGGAATTTCTAATGAAACTCTTTTCTGCTCTGCTCTTAAGTTATCAAATTTAAATTGAAGTTCTCGTTTTTTTCTATCTAAGATCAGAATCTCATCTATATTTGCAGATTCATTTTTATGTTTTACTGCCATCTTAACGATTTCAGTATTTTCACGAATGAATTTAATATCTAACATTTTAGCCCTTTAATTCCTGGCAGCGATTTCAATCATTTCAGAAAATTTCTCAATATCAAGAGAAGCTCCACCGATCAAACCACCATCAATATCCGGTTGTTCTAATAAATCATTTATATTTTGAGGTTTTGCACTACCGCCATATAAAATCGGTAAATTTTCTGCAATCCTTTTTGAATAATTATTTGTTAACCACTTCCGGATAAATTGATGAATCTCCTGGGCTTGCTGTGGAGTTGCAGTTTTACCTGTTCCAATTGCCCAAATCGGTTCATAGGCAATCACAATATTTCCATCAAATTTGATATCTTTAAAAACTTCTACGAGCTGAAGCGTTATGCTTTTTTTTGCGACGCCCATTTCTCTTTCTTGCAGGGTCTCTCCAATACAGACAATAGGAATAACCTTATTTCTTCTGAGAATCTTTAATTTTGTGTTA
>CAYWPW010000302.1:0-2854 GCA_964460095.1 uncultured Candidatus Cloacimonadota bacterium | reverse complement strand
ACTAATTCTGATCGATAATGATGAAATAGAAATATCAAATCTGAATCGCCAGATATTGTATGATCAATCTGACATTGGAAAACCAAAAGTTGAAATTGCTGAACTCAAATTACAGGCAATCAATCTCGAATTGGAAATTGAAATATTAAATCACGATGTGTCTGAATTAAAAAACCTGCATCTTCCCTATTTCGATGGAATTGCTGATTGTCTGGATAATTTTGAAGCGAGATTTGAACTGGAAAAACTTTTGCCACCAGAGCATTTTCTGGTGCACGGCGGAGTACAGAATGATTTCGGACAGATCACAACCATCAAACCTGGAAAAACTCAAACACTCAAGGAAATATTTCCCGGATTGCACATTCCTGTTCCGGTGTCGATTGTGCCGCAAACCGTGCTGGCAATCGGCTCTTTGATGGTACAGGAAATTATCAATAACCTGTTTGGCAAACCGAAACTACTAAATAAAATGCTGATCCTGGAATTGGCAGATTTTTCGATGTTTAAAGTGGAGTTGAAGAAATGAAAAATTTAATAACTTAAAAGGAGTTAAAAATGGAAAATGATATTCTCACAATACTAAACCAAATTCTTGCAGTAGTAGAAGCAGCTGACAAAAGCTGGACTCAAGTTTGGGTGCCATCTATCATCGCAGTAGTTAGTATATTTATTACTGCAATTCTAAGTTATATTCTTGGTTACCATAGTCAAACAAAGCTCGCAGACCGCAAACTTAAACAGCAATCATATGGTAATTTAATGGGTTACAAACAATATCTTTCTCAGCTATTAGTTTCACGCTTCGAAGCCTATATGTTCTCAGACTACCATGAAAAACGAGTTTTATTACTAGGTGCAAATGAAAACTCTCATGAGTTTAATGAAGCAAAACGTTGGATGATAAAATCTGAAGAATTAGTATTAGAAATTTCTAAGTTACAAGAAAAAGTATTTAGTACATTAGGTATTATAAATGCCGTTTATAAAAACACCGATGAGTTATCCAACTTAGTTAATAATGTTTATAAATTTAAAAAACCAAATAAACCTAACATCCCAAACGATATTGACTTAAAAAGTTTAGAAACATGGATAACTCAAACAGTTATTAAGCTACAAAAGTTAGTTCGACAAGAAATAAGCGACCCAATTGATAAACTATTAACTTACCTTGGTAAACATGTATAAAAGCCTAACAATCACATTAACGCTAACTGGTTTTAAACACCGCTTCTCTACGTGTTGATCCGTGGTCTACTCATTTCTCATCTTAGTAAACTGATCTTTCCCACCTGAAAGCATAAAAGAATGCGGAACAACCTGTTTTGCCAGATTCATCATTCTACCAGCAGTTTCTTTGATATCCCACTGGGCATGTTCATCTTCACGTAAGCGTGAAAAATGATAGAGTTCCCGTGGGTTGGCAGCTATCAATACTCTGCGACGATGAGCATTGGTAAGGCAATATTCGGCAGATTTACCGTACTCAAGCAGGAATTCAGAATATAGTTCTTCGCTTTGACTACATACATCCATCAATTCAGCTTCTGCCCCGATTGCCTTGATCGATGCAGGGATCGTGATACCGAGAGTAGGATCGTAATCCTGTGCCAGGAGGGTCATTAAACGGTGGCGCTTAAGTTGTGCAAAATTACTGGCGCTTACCACCAGTTCATACTTCAGATCACCGGTAAATTCAAATTCACGCGGGAGAGAATCAAATACTGAAATATGTTTTAAAGCTTCTGCAAAGAATGCTTTTCCGTTTTCTTTATTGGATAGGATCTGCATTGCTATTTGATAAGATTTTTCGATAGAAAGCCTAGAATTCCTATGAATTATCGCAGTAGCAATGTTTTTATCAACATTAGATTCAAGGATCAATTTCTCATGTTCTTCGATCAGAATTTCCGGAAATTCTTCATGTAACTTTCTGAAATATTTATCAATCAGTTCTTTTACGAATTTTTTCAGATTCGAGTGAGTGTATTTGAAGTTATCATCCTGCAATTCTACTTTGAAAGCTTTTTTAAATTCTTGCGGATCAGTAAGAATGATAAGCGAAGGAGCAACTTCTTTAGTTACTTCAAAAAGTTTTTGAGAAAGTTCCCTGCACTCTGCCAGCTCCGAATGCCGCATGATGCGAATAGCGTGTTCCAAAGTACGTGCATTGAACGACATACCGAGTTGAGCTTGAGTTGCCAAGCTCAAAGCGTATCGAGCATCTTCTTTAGCCCAGCCTTCCAGAGTATTTTTGAAACGATTCATCTTATCGGAAGTGCCTTTTACAGCAGCTTCTTCAGCTTGTTTTGCCAGTTCGGGATTAGTATCAAATTGATATTTCGTCAGTTTTTCTAAGTTATCCAGATAGAATTTGTTTTGGAAGCCGACTAATTCTTCGAATTTGATCGCATCTTGTTCGCTGAATTCTCTGGGAACAACAAAGTCACCTTTCAAAGTAATATAACGTTGAGATTTTTCTGTGTAAGCCGCTCCGATGCGACGTGCTTCCAGTTCTTCCAAAGCCAGTCGAGATATCTGTAGAATATCAAAATTAAAATATGCATGTTCAGCTACAGAATGATGGCTCATACCGAAGACGATGGCTTTGTTGGAGCGACGTGCTTTCTTCACCTGTTCCCTAGCTTCCTTACGCAATTCCGGCACATCCCGCGGATCACGACTGATGCGTGCATAAGCGGCAGAAATTGTTTCCGGTGTGGCAATTGTTTCTTCCGGTAATTTTTCGATTAGACTTTTATCGAAATTAAATCCGGCTAAAATAACTTTCATCTGTTATATTCCTAACTTTTTTTTCGTCACTTCCATAGGGATTCCATTTTCATCCCAA
>CAYWPW010000301.1:0-2860 GCA_964460095.1 uncultured Candidatus Cloacimonadota bacterium | reverse complement strand
ATTTTTTTAGATATCCATGATAAAATGAAGGTGTGCCTGCCATTAAAGTGATTTTGTGTTTTTTTATCAATCCACAGATAATTTTATATTCAAGTGGATTAGGATAGGCTACGATTGACGAACCCAGAGTTATTGGTAACCAGTAATTTGCTGTAATTCCAAAAACATGAAATAGTGGCAGATTAGCCAGAAAAATATCTTCTGAACTTAAATCTACTGCACACGGAATATTTTTTACATTGTGAAAAATATTTTTATGAGATAGCTGAACAGCTTTCGGTTCTTTTTCGCTTCCGCTGGTAAAAAGTATAACTGCTGTTTCTTCATCTGAACCCTGATGGACTGATTTCAAAATGCTTTTTAAAGAACACTTAGAACGCAATAAAGCTGGGAGTTTATCTAATAATGATAAAGATTTGACAATATCCTCTAAAAAAATCATTCCATCGACTGGTTCAATTTTCAATTTTTGCAATAATTTGCGACTCGTAATTATTGTGTTAAAATTACATTTTTCCTGAGCATAAATTGCATTATCGATTGCACCGGTTGCATAATTGATCATCACCGGTATCTTACCAGTCATTAAAATTCCCAGATTTGTGAGCATACAACCCGCAGAAGTAGGAACCATTACTCCCACATATTTACTTTTGATTTTTTGGAACTTTTTTGCAAATATCAAAGATACTATCAACATCTTTTCATAGGTTACTTCCTTGCTAGTGGCAATATCATAAACAGAGATTTTCTTGCCGTATTCTTTCGCTGTTTCGATAAATTTTTGATGTAATTGCATAATCATCCTTTTTTTGATTTTTCCGACAATTTAGAAAAAAGTTTTACTTAATAATTGTCAATATTTATTTCATAATGGTAAAGAAATCCCGTGAGAAATTGATTAATCACGAAGTGACGGGCTACTGTTTTTATAATGGAAATAATAAATGCAGTTTGACAAAACAGATGATTGGAAAATCTTGAGTACAGAAAAATTGAAAGGATTCTTTTTTGAGTAAAAATTTAATTTCCATTGAAAATCTGCAAAAATCATTTTCCGGAAAAGTGATTTGTGAAAATGAATCATTCGGGATTTTTGAGAATGAGAAAATTGGATTCATCGGAATAAACGGATGCGGAAAATCTACTTTACTAAAGATGCTCTTCCACCTGGAAAAACCTGACTTTGGAAGGATAATATACAGAAAAGAAACTCGCGTTGGTTATCTTGATCAGGTGCCACAGCTCAATCCTGAACTAAATATCTACGAACATATCTATTTTAGTGACCATCTGGAATTTACGTTACTGCGACAATATCACAGAATTCTGGAAAAAATGGAGATAAATCCTGACTCAACTTTACAATCCAAACTTCAAAAGATCATCAAAAAAATGGATGCTAAAAATGTCTGGAAAACTGAGATCAAAGCAAAATCTTTTTTAACAAAATTCGGTTTTTCAAATTTCAATGAGAAAATTAACACACTCTCCGGAGGACAAAAAAGACGTCTCGATCTGGCTCGCATTTTGATGGATCATCCTGATGTACTGCTGCTGGATGAACCCACAAACCATCTTGATATCGATATTATCGAGTGGCTGCAGGATTATCTTTCCAACTATAAAGGAACAGTTATTTTCGTAACTCACGACAGGTATTTTTTAGATGCAGTCTCCGATAAAATAATGGAAATTGAAAATGGAAAAATCAAATTCTATCAGGGAAATTATTCCAATTACATCCGCAGAAAAGAACAGGGATTAATTGACCTGCAACGTAAAGATACTCGACGTTCTGCTCAATTGAAAAAAGAACTGAAATGGCTGCAAAGAGGTGCAAAGGCAAGAACTTCCAAACCGAAGAATCATCTGGATAGAGTTAAAGAATTAATTGATAAATCTTATCTTTCTAATGATGCTGAACTGGATATTTCGTTCATGATAAAAAGGTTGGGAAAAACAATTCTGGAAATTCAAAATGTGGGAAAATCTTATGGAAATCTGGAACTATTTAAGAACTTTAATCATACTTTTCAGAAAATGGAACGAATCGGAATTATCGGTGAGAATGGCTGCGGAAAAACCACTCTTCTTAAACTGATAACTAATGAGGAAAATCCAAGTTCCGGAAAAATAAAAATAGGTGTGAATACAAAATTTACTTATTTCAAACAAGATATCGATGATTTCAATAAAGACCAGAGTGTTATAAATTACATTCGGGAATATGCAGATAACATCCGAACTGCTGACAGCACTTTGCATTCTGCGTCGGAAATGCTGAAGAAATTCCTCTTTGATGGAAAAATGCAGCAAAACAAAATTAAAAGCCTTTCCGGTGGTGAACAGAAAAGATTGTACCTGCTTCGCTCTTTGATGTTCGGCAGCAATTTCATCATCCTGGATGAGCCTACAAATGACCTGGATATTAAAACACTTGAAATCCTGGAAGATTATCTTGATGCTTTTAAGGGAAATATTCTTGTAGTTTCTCATGATCGATTTTTTTTGGATAGAGTTGTTGATTATCTTTTTATTTTTGAAGAAGATAAGATAATAAAATTTCCCGGAAATTACTCCGATTATTTGCTGGTAAAGCGTTACAGAAACGAGATAAAACAGGAAAAGGGAAAAGCTATAAAAGAGCGGATAAAATCTAAAAGAGATAAACTTTCCTTCAAGGAAAAACATGAGCTGCAATTTTTGGAAACTGAAATTTTAAAATTAGAGTTAAAACAGAAACAACTCGAGCAGAAAATTGAAAATGAAGCAGCAAATCTGAATTATAAAGATTTCACCCAAATCACATCTGAGCTTAAAGGAATTGAAAAAAAGCACACCAAACTCTCTGACCGCT
>CAYWPW010000300.1:0-2869 GCA_964460095.1 uncultured Candidatus Cloacimonadota bacterium | reverse complement strand
AAAATGAATATTTTAGATGATTTGGAAAAACAAAAAATATTAGATACGGAAGATATGTATCATAAAATTATTCATCTGCCGGAACAAATATTGAAATCATATTTTGAACCGAATATTCATAAATCTGATGGTTTTGAGCAATTAAATTTGAAAGAAATCAAACGAGTTATAATTTGCGGAATGGGTGGTTCTGCGATTTCAGGCGATATTGCAGAAGCTGCATTTGGCACGAAAATACCTTTCGATGTTGTCAAAAACTATCAAATTCCTTTTTTAGATGAAAACACGTTGGTAATTATTTGCAGTTATTCCGGTAATACGGAAGAAACTGTGAGTTGTTTAAAACAAGCAATTGCAAAGACAAAGTTCATTGGAGCAATAACTTCTGGTGGAAAAGTAAAAGAGATTGTTGATAAAAATTATTGCTGGATAGAATTGCATCCTGGCTTACCTCCACGCTCAGCAATCGGTTATCTTTTCTTTTCGTTGATGAAAGTTCTGGAAACATTTGAAATAATTCCTAATCATAACGAAAAAGTAAATTTTATCATTTCCAATTTGATGAAAAAAGCTGGTGCAATTACTCATAGAACTCCTTCTGAAAAAAATCTCGCAAAAAGTTCAGCGGAAAAAATAAGTGGAAAAATTCCAATTATTTATTCTTCCAATCCGCAATTAGCTCCTCTTGCATACCGCTGGAAATGTCAATTTAATGAAAATTCAAAGTATCCGGCATTTTTTCATACGTTCCCGGAAATGAATCATAATGAAATTGAGGGCTGGGAAGTGAAAGGTTTTGAGAATGTTTTTATTCCCATCATTCTAAAAAAACTGGATGATGAAAAAAACTATCAGAAACGCATAAATGCTTTTAAGAAAATCCTGAAAAAAAATAATACAGAATATCTTGAATTTTTCGTTGAAGGCGAAAACTTAATTGAAGAAATATTTTCTCTGATTTATCTTGGAGATATGATCAGTTATTACCTGGCAATATTACAAGAAGTTAATCCTACTTCGATTGAATTTATTAATTTTTTGAAAGCAGAAATATCATGAAGTAGAAGGAATAAAGGAAAAATTATGTTAAATTGAAAAATACTTTATAAAAATTACTAATCAGTAAGCAATTATGAAATAATTTCTAGGCTAAGTAACTCATCATTTAACATTTTTTGAACATCAGATATTGATAAGTTTTTTGGGGGAGCAGGTATTTCCACTAAAGCACTTAATAAGAAATGATTTTTGTCATCGAACCAGATTGTTATTTCAGTTTCCTTTACTTTACGTAAAAATTTCTCTAGAATTGTTGGTTTTAGATTTTTTCTCCATTTGCATTCTTTAGATATCCAGCTAACTCTTATTCGTTCACTGTTTGGTAGAACATCTCCATCAAGATCTATTATTTCACCTTTATTTTTTTTGTCTGAAATACATTCACGAAGCTTTTCAACGTTACATCTCTTATTGAAAGTAATTCTTGTTGTCAAATATTCTCTAGCAACTTTTTCTGCAAATTTTACTCTTCTAACTAAGTAAATAGATATACCGAGCCAACCTATTATAGTAATAGCTAATAAAACACCTGGTATTGTTAGGGTTTTCATAAATCCCATTGAATCTAATACATTCTCAGCAGTCCATTCTCCAATAATCATGCTTACTATTTCAAAAGATAAAGCCCCAGCTAAAATGAGTTCCAGGATTTGAAGTGAAGAACCTGTTCTCTCATTTGTTCTTGTAATATCTTCAAGGTTTCGAGTATTCTCTTGGAGTTCTCTTTGAACTTGATGTGTTCTTCGCTCATTTGTTGCATTAATATTATCTCTCAAACCACCCAATGTTTGCTGTGTACAGTGTACTATATGATTCATATCGATAATTCTCGATTTCATTGATTTAAATTTGTTTAATAACTCCATTTTATTTATAAAATTAGTATTACATTTTTGAATATCATTCAGCTCTTCTATTTTCATTTTATTTAAAATTTCATATTTACAATTTAAATATTCATCTTGATCATTTATTGCTGTTTTTAGTGTACTTACTATTTCATCAATTAAAGCTCCTTCACTCGAAGACTTTACTAACTTATTTTGAGCAATTTCAACTGAAGTTGGATCTAGTTCAGTTTTAGCAATTAATTCTTGGATTTCAACAACATCATCATTAATAATAAAAAGTCTAGTAAACAGATCTTTAACAAAAATATCTGTCGCCATCAAAAAGAGCCATATAGATATACTCGCTTCTATTTTTTTTGAATTTTGTGTTATATAAATTGCTCCGTGAATACCGATTATCATATAACTATTGTCTGAAAATTTGCATATTCCTTGTATTTCATCGACTACCTGACGAAGTTCATTTTCACAATCTTCACCATCCATTAATAAATTTTCAAGCTCATTTTTTCCAAGGTTATTTTGAATTTCTTCATAATTAGTGTTATCTGTACTTATTAATAGTGAATCAGCTATTATAAAGTGATATTTATCTCTTTGTTCTGATTTTTCAAAAAAAACTAAATCAAGTAAACTCTGTTGATATGGAGTTAAAAGAGTCTGCATCATAATAGATGAATCGACAGAAATGTCAGCTAAAATGGAAGAAATATTATCCAATGATATTTTCGATTCCTCTTTATTCTTAACACTGAATAATTCCATACTATATACGACAAATCCAGAAGCATGAGCATAAACACCAAAGTTTTTTTCTTGAATTACATCTTCTTCATCTTCTTCATCTTCTTCGTTGTTAATTCCAGCATTGAAAGAAACAAATTCAGTAGAGTCAAATTCTTTTACAAATATTTCAGTTAATGTTTTATTATTTACTTTAGTTATTGTTTCTTGAGGAG
>CAYWPW010000299.1:0-2871 GCA_964460095.1 uncultured Candidatus Cloacimonadota bacterium | reverse complement strand
ACGGAATGAATTACAATGTAACGGTTAAAATAAACAGCGTTGTTTATGCTGATACATTCCTTACCGTTGAACCCGACTCTACCACTTTTATCGAGTTTTATACAAATTACAATTCTCTCAATATTGATGACTGCCAGATCCAGGAAGTTGTATATGGTTTATCCAATCACCCCAACCCGTTCAATCCTTCTACAAATATCAGTTTTTCCGTAACACAAACACCCTCGTTTGTGACTGTCGAAATTTATAATTCCAAAGGACAGAAGATCGATGAATTATCAATTCCTGATGGTCAGTCTTCAATTATCTGGGAAGCAGATAATTTTCCATCTGGAGTTTATCTATATAAATTAATAGTTAATGGAAAGGAACTTGCATTCAATAAGATGCTGCTTTTGAAATAAGATTGAAGAAATTATTTATACTTTTCATACTGCTTTTCATTACAAACCTTTTTCCCCGCAATCTGCAATTCTTTCGCGAAGATCTATCGTTTGAAATTAAAGAATATCATTTCTATGTAGATGGATTGTATTATTTTCGCAATACTAGTAACAAAGAACTAAAACAAAGACTTATCTATCCCTTTCCACAGGATTCTGTTTATGGAAAGGTTGATTCTCTTTTTGTAATAAATGTTATAGACTCCACTATTACAACTAATATGCAATATGGAGATAAAGGTGCTTCCTTTACTATTCAGATAGATCCCGATTCAATAGCAGTTTACAGGATATGTTACAGGCAAGAGCTTAAGGATAAAAAGGCAGAATATATTCTAACTACAACTCAGACATGGAGCAGACCGTTCGAACAAGTTAATTACAAGCTTATTTTTCCTAAAAGATTAAAATTGGATTCTTTATCTTATATGCCGGATAGTTTGAGGGAAGAAAGTAATAGATATATCTTTTTCTGGCATAAAGAAAATTTTATGCCTGACAGAAATTTTGAAATTCGTTTCTCAAAGAAAGAAGAATAGAAATTTTTTACATTCCCAAACTGGGGTTTGGGAACGAGTAAGAAGAAATGATATATTCAGTCCGATACATTTCCATTGACAAATAATCGCATTTGAAATTTAAAAAATCAGAGAAATAAAAAATAATCAGGAATTTAATGAAAAAGATTGATCTTCATATTCACACCACTTATTCAGATGGTTTGCTTTCACCAGAAGAGGTCTTAAAACTGGTAAAAGAAAAGAATTATGATGTCATATCCATAACAGATCATGACACAATCGACGGTTATAATATTGCTAAAGAAATCGCAGAAGATTATGATATTAAACTGATACCTGGTGTTGAAATCAGTTCCAGTCATAGGGGATTAGATGTTCATATACTCGCTTATAATTTTGATACGAACAATCGGAAATTTTCCGAACTTCTTCATACAATTTATAAAGGTAGATTACTGCGAGCAAAAAAGATCGTGAAGAAATTGAATAAAATGGGTTTTGACATCGAATTTAACGAAGTTAATGACATTTCCGGTGAAAATAATTTAATCGGCAGACCACATATTGCCAGGGTTTTGGTCAACAAAGGTTACTTCTACAATACCCATGAAGTTTTCAATAAATACCTGGGACAGGATAGACCGGCAAATATTCCGAAACCTGTGCCCTCCACAAAAAAAGTGATTAAGGCAATTCATGATGTTAATGGAATTGCGGTTTTGGCTCATCCTTACACTCTAAAAAATGATCGCGTTTTCCATGAAATTATTAATATGGATATTGATGGATTAGAAGTTTTTAACACGAAATGTTCTGATGAAATGATTGAATACTACAATAATATTGCACTCGAAAAAAACCTGATCAGAACCGGTGGCAGTGATTTTCATGGTGATGGTCTGGATTTAGATTTGTTTGGTGAAGACAGCGTTCCGGAATTTGTGCTGGATGAACTGGAATATTTTGAATCAAACAAAAAATGGATGCAACCCTAATAAAGCTTGTTTAAGTCTAATTTATGAATATAAAGAGACAGTATAAAGCTGGATTTTCTCATTAAACTCATCCTGCTGTCCTTCTCTTTTTGATGAAAATATGAAAGATATTCCAAGAGAAGGAACATAAGAAAAGCAAGAAGAAAGTCATCCCTCTCTTGTGATAAAGAGAGGGACCGAGGGTGAGTTAGAAAATATATAAAAATTGAAATGGAAAATGTCAGGAAAGAATCAAAATAGTAAATTTAAAAATTAAAAAAAATTAGTCTGATATTAGACTAAACATAAAGCTTTATTGGAATAATAATGAATAAAATCGATAATCTAATAGATATAAACAAAAGAAAAGGAATTCCGAGAGTTTACAGGTTCAACCAGTTATTACGCTGGTTTGTTATTGTTTTTGCCCTTGCTGCCATCGCTTATTCTATTTGGATAATTTTTTATATGATTGATGCTGGTTCCTCGAAATTTCATAAGATCGTGCCTTTTGTAATAATATTCTTGGCTGGAAATTCCTTAATGAGAAATCTCTTCAATATGAACAGCATTCTATTCACAGAAGAAAAAGTTGCATTTCGTTATCTTGCCAGGAAATCTGTAAAAATTAATTGGAATTCTCTCAAGAAAATGGAGCTAAATAAAAGCAAAACCAGAGCTGTGAAGCTTTTGTATCAAGAGGGTGAAAAGGAAAAAAGTTTCATTTTTATTCTCTCATTTCCAAATATTTTGGAAATTCTCAATAGCATTGCTGAAATGTGTCCTCAACTGGAATTTGATGAATTTATGGAAAAGGTAGTAATTTCAGATAAGGAAAAACTCAAGAAAAACACTTAAAAATTTTTTATTAGAATTTTATGAAAGTTAAAAACGATTGCATTTTTTTTGAAGGAGATATTCCCTGCAAACCTC
>CAYWPW010000298.1:0-2894 GCA_964460095.1 uncultured Candidatus Cloacimonadota bacterium | reverse complement strand
TTATTAAAATTAAATTCAAAAAAGTTCAGGAAATGAAAATTGATATTAACAAACCAGAAAAGAAAAAAAAAACAAGAAAGAGAAAGAAACCGGTTGAAAAAAAATCTGACAATGTTCAGAAGAAACCTGAATCTGAAAAAAAAGAAACTATTAATACTGATAAGAAGTAATAGATTTGAAGGAACTGGAAATGATTGATATGAAAGGGACAACGATTATTGGGATCAAGAAAGGCAAAAAAGTTGCGATTGGTGGTGATGGGCAGATAACACTCGGGAATGCTGTAATCAAAGCTACTGCCCAAAAAATCCGTAAACTTCATAATGGCAAAGTACTCGCAGGTTTTGCCGGTGCAACTGCTGATGCATTTACCCTCTTTGAAAAATTCGAGGGAAAGCTCAAGGAATTCAAAGGCAACCTGAAAAAAGCAGCAGTAGAGCTGGCAAAGGATTGGCGTTCAGATAAAATATTACGCAGATTGGAAGCAATGATAATCGTGGCTGATGAAGAATCTTTGCTTGTAATCTCAGGGAATGGCGATGTCCTCGAACCTGATGATGGAATAATCGCTATTGGTTCCGGAGGTAATTTTGCACTCGCTGCTGCCAGAGTTTTATCTAAACATACAAAATTATCTTCCAAAGAAATCGTTCAAGAATCATTAAAAACAGCCGCAGATATCTGCATTTATACAAATGATAAAATTGAGGTTCAAACTTTATGAAGAATGCATTAATGAAACATTTCACTCCCACAAAAATCGTCAAAGAACTCGATAAATACATCATCGGACAGGATAAGGCAAAAAGAGCAGTTGCAATTGCTTTGCGAAATCGGTGGAGAAGACAGCAGGTTCCCGGTGAACTCCAGGAAGAGATCATGCCGAACAACATCATTCTGATTGGTCCTACAGGTGTGGGAAAAACAGAAATCGCGCGCAGACTTTCCAGGCTGGCAAATGCTCCTTTCATCAAAGTGGAAGCATCAAAATTTACAGAAGTCGGTTATGTGGGACGCGATGTTGAATCCATGATTCGTGAACTTATCAATATTGCTGTGAATGATGTTCGCACAGAAATGACAAAAAATGTTCAGGAAAAGGCAGCTTTAAATGCCAGAGAAAAATTGGTAGATATTCTTTATCCTGCACCTCCTGTTGCTCCCAATGAAACTGAAGAAGAAACAAAAAAGCGAACTGAAAGATATAATCGCATCCGTAAAAAAATGCAGAAGCTGCTGGATGCTGGCGAACTGGATAATCGAGAAGTGGAAGTTACTCAAGAAAGATCGAGAGCTTCACATATCGAGATTTTTTCTCAAACCGGATTGGAAAATATCGATCTCCAGCTTGGCGATATGATGGCTGGATTCCTCCCTGTAAGAAACGGTCAGAAGAAGAAAAAAATGAAAGTTGCGGAAGCTATAAAACACCTTACAGAAGCAGAATCTCACCGGTTGATTAATAAAGATAAAGTGGCGGTTGAAGCTAAAAGAAGAGTGGAAAATGATGGAATAATCTTTATTGATGAAATAGATAAAATTGCTGCCAGGTACGACTCACATGTTGGTGCTGATGTATCACGTTCCGGTGTGCAAAGAGACTTGCTGCCAATTGTAGAAGGTTCCAATGTTCCTACGAAATATGGTACTATTAATACAGCCCACATACTTTTCATCGCTGCCGGTGCTTTTACTGTGGCAAAACCATCTGACCTGATCCCTGAAATGCAGGGTCGTTTTCCTATCCGCGAAGAACTCAACAGTCTCACAAAATATGATTTTGAAAAGATCCTGGTTCATCCTAAAAATTCTCTTACAAAGCAATACACAGCTCTTTTCAAATCTGAAAACGTGAGTCTTGTTTTCAGAACCGAGGCTATTTCTGAAATTGCTTTTTTTGCAGCTTTAGCAAACGAAAAAATGGAAGATATCGGTGCTCGCAGGCTTCACACTGTTATGAACGCTCTTCTCGATAATTATCTCTTTGATATGCCGGATAAGAAAATCAAAAGGGTGGTAATAACCAAAAATACAGTTGAGAAAAAACTGAATAAAATTATCAAAGACGAAGACCTTTCAAAGTATATTTTGTGATGAATATCAGCTCATATTCTTTCGGACAAATTATCATCGATAAAAAAGAATATAATTCGGACGTAATTATTTATCCTGATAAAATCAACTCTTCCTGGTGGAGAAAAAAATCGCATTCAGTCACTATTGATGACATTCCTGGTATTCTGAAAAATCAACCTGAAACAATAATTTTTGGAACCGGCTTTTATGGTTTGATGAAAATCGAAAACCAGGTTAGAGAAGAATGCACAAAAAGAGGGATTGATTTAATTATCGAGAAAAGCAGAAAAGCTGTGCAAATCTATAATGAATTAAACAAAGAACAAAAAGTTATTGCTGCTTTGCATTTGACGTGTTGAGGAGAAAATTCATGAAAGAATCTAAAAAATTATTCAATGAATTTCTGGAAGAAGCAAGATTACAAAACGATAATAAACAACCAGAAAAACTTTTAAGAGCAAATGCTTTTAGAATTGGCAATTCTAATGTACTTGTTCGAGTTGCTTCTGACATTGGTAAACGTTTCTTTTTCGGATTAAATTATATTACTGCTGAAGAGATGTATAACTTGAGCAATTCATTCATCTCCTTTGTTTGTGGAAGTCTAGAGCAAATAATATTTATTCCTACTAAAGTTCTAATTGAATTATTGCCGAAAATCAGTCATGATCGTAATGGTGAATATAAAATTAATTTCACACGAGAGTTAAATTTGGTATTAAAGGGTAGAAAGAATCAGTTTGATTGTTCAAAATACATTAATAATTGGGATTTAATACACTCTTCCTTTTATACTAAAAACATGTATATTAATCCTA
>CAYWPW010000297.1:0-2898 GCA_964460095.1 uncultured Candidatus Cloacimonadota bacterium | reverse complement strand
TGGACAGGTGCGTTTGGGTATAAATATCAAATTCATTCCTGGATCGATTTTAATGGAAACCTGTTTTCACTTTTGAAATTGGAAAAATGGGTTTTGTTTATCATTCTCAGTTTCCTGGTTTTAATTGCATCATTTAATGTTGTAAGCACGGTTACCACTTCGATAATTGAGCGGAAAAGAGAATTAGGAATCCTCAAAGCTTTTGGTGCATCCAATAAAATTCTAAAAAAAATATTTGTGAGTAAAAGTCTGTTAATATCTTTTTTTTCAATCACATTGGGACAGATTTTAGGTTTATTAATTGCAGTATTTTTGAGCAAACAAAGCATTTTTATGATAAAAGGAGATGTTTATTTCCTGGATAAAATCAATGTTGATTTTAATCTTTTCAGTTGGATGGTTGTTTTGATAGTTTCACTTTTGATAGTTTTTGCAGCTTCGAGCATTCCTCTGAGGAAAATCTCCAAACTGGAAATAACTGATATAATAAGATGATGATGAAGAAATTTCTAAATCCAAATTTCTAATTTCAAAATGGTTCAAGGTTCTGGGTTCAATAATTTATTGGAACCTTGAAAGTGTTTGAATGAAAACCCTGAAAAAGTTTCTTTCGCAAATTCTTTCATTTGACTCTTTCAGGGTTGAGAAGATGGAAGGAACCTTGAAAGTGCTAAGCAGGAAGAAGTTTTTTGAAAGAAGCCTTTTCAAGGATAGTTTTTAGCTACTTGCATTTGACACTTTCAGAGTAATAATTTAAAGGAGTTACAAAGGTGTGTTTATTAAAAGCTATTAATCTAAAAAAAAGTTATTTAGAAGTGATAGGAAAACTGGAAGTTTTAAAAGGATTGAACCTCGAAGTAAATTCCGGAGAAATGATTGCGATCACCGGAGAATCCGGAAGTGGAAAAAGCACACTTTTACATCTTTTGGGAATGTTGGATAAACCTGATGAAGGAGAAATCTTTTATTCCGGAAAAAAAATCAGTGTTCACGATAAAAATGTGAATGAATTCAGGAACAAGAGGATAGGGTTCGTTTTCCAATTTCACTATCTTTTGGAGGATTTCTCTGCTGAAGAAAACGTAGCCATGCCAATGTTTCTTGCTACCAAAAATTTTAAAAAAAGCGTTAAGGAAGCACAAAAATTATTGGAAAAATTGAATATGTTTGAGCGGAAAGAACACTATCCAAATCAATTGAGTGGTGGAGAGCAGCAGAGAGTAGCAGTAGCTCGCGCTCTGATAAACAATCCGGAAATAATTTTTGCTGATGAACCAACCGGCAATCTGGATGCAAAGCACAGCAATGAATTGATGGAACTTCTTATAAAATTTAATAAAATTAATGGTCAAACTTTTGTGATTGTGACGCACAATCAGGACATTGCAAAAGTAGTTGATAAGCATTTTGTCCTTGAAAATGGGGTTTTGAAAGTCTAAAAAAAGCTGAGAAATATGAGAAACAAAAAGTGGCTTCTAATCCTAGTTCTGATATTATTTATTATCAATATCACTTTTTTTGTGCTGGTTCGCTTAGCTAAAATCGATAAACTGGTTGAAGCAAAATTTGCAAACTACCTTTCCCAAAAACTTAATTCCGAAATTATTATTGGGAATTTCACTTTTAATGATAAACAAATAAATATTTCCAATTTTGAATTAAATGATTTTGAGGGAAAAATAAAATTAAAAGTAAAACAGATTTATATCGAATATAATTTATTAAAACTGATTTTCACCAGGATAAAGAGACTTCAGGCAATTAAATTCATTAAAATTTATGAACCGGAATTTGAAATTAACATTTCTTCATTAGAACCAAAAAATAAAAAATTCAATATTCCTGATGTATCAAAATATTTTAAAAAACTGGATATTTATGAAGGAAAGGTTTTTGTGGAATTCTCCAATTCTTCTTTAGATTTCCAGGATGAATTTGATGATATATCTTTATCGATTTCCAATAAGAAAAGAACAGAAATTTCATTAACAGCAAAATCGAAAGACAACTCACAACTCACAGCAAAAGTAAATCTTAATAGAGGAGAGCTTCTCTCTGCTGATTTGAGTTTGAAAGAATTTATCCCGCAAAAATTAGAAATTTCAGTTGTTGATACTCTTTTCGCAAAATTGGATTTGGATTTGAAATTTATTAATAATAAACTGGGATATTCCGGAAATTTGAAAAATGTTCAAATCCAAAAAAATGAGAAAACTGCGGAATCAGAAATAATTTCGTTCAAAGGAAATCCGGGAAAAACGGAAATTTTGTTTGAAGATCTTTTTATCGATGAAAATCGATTTGAAGGAAACTTAACAATTTTGGATATATTTTCTGATAACATAAAAATTGATGGAGAATTTGTTTCAAAGAATATTTTAATTTCAAAATATTTAAAAAATATTATTGGGGAAACATCCGTAAAATGTGCGATTATAGGAGATTTCATCAATCCTGAAGTGAATATAGATCTTAATTCGGAAAAAATAGAATTTAAAAATCAGATACTCTCAAATGTGATTTTATCGGGAGTTTTTAAAAATAAAAAAGTTAATTTCAAACTCGAAGAAGCGTATTGGGAAAATAACCTGATTCAAGGTCTTGGAATTTATTCTTTTGTTGATGGACTGATTTTTACAGCAGAATCAAAGAATTTCTTTTGGACGAAAAAGGGTTGGTCTTTTACGGGAAAGGCACTTTTTTCATTTGATAAAAACTTCAATCTGAATGTTAATAATCTAAATATTATGAATGAAAATTACTCTCTTCAAGATTTGAATTTATTTGCTAGTTTGGATGATAATTTTTTTTTCATAGATATTAAAGATAAAAACGATGAGCTTTTTATCGCGAGTTCCGGAAATTTGGAAAAAAGAACGAATAAAACAAATCTTAAAC
>CAYWPW010000296.1:0-2923 GCA_964460095.1 uncultured Candidatus Cloacimonadota bacterium | reverse complement strand
TTTTTCGTTCCTCAAATAGATGTTCCAAAGCAGCCAAATCATTTTCTAATCCAATGTTATTTTTCAAGACAGTTGCTTTGATCGCCTTGATAAAATGTCCTCGCTCATGCCAGCCCGTGGAGATAAGATAGGAGAAAAACCAGATTGTGATTGAGATCAGGGTTGCATAAGAGGCAAAAATAAATCTTAAAATTTCCCAAGTGGAATAACAACCTTTGGGAAGAGTAAAAAGCGAAAAAATATTGGCGAGATACAAAGGCACGAGAATGTGGTCTGCTAATATTCTCCCTCTGTCTAAAAATGAGCCAGCTTTGATATTTTTATTATTTAAATAAGATTTTTCTGACATTGATTTTCTCCATTGAAAAGAATTAGAAATTTAATGGAAAATGAGTGAGATTGTTTGATTCGAAAGTGTTTTTTTTCATCCGGTTAAAAATTAGTCACCATCTGAAAATAAAGACGCATTTTATCATTTTTAAACCATTCGTCAGAAATCTTGAACTGAATTTCAGAATTTTTGATGATTCTGTATTTTACCAGGAAAAACGAATAAATTCCATCTCCGGTTAAGATGGAATTCTGCATGATTCCATCAATAGAATTTTCATACATATAATGTAAAACATCAGAATGATATGCTGTGATTTGAGCGATTAATTCCAGTTTTTTGGTTTTCCATTTCAGTTGCTCATAAGTTAAGATTCCCTTTTTATGAATTTTCTCATTTTTTAGATATTCGGTTTTGAGTTCGCACCTGGTTTTCAACCAGATTTGAGAGATCTTTTGCCACCAGTCTATTCTCAGAAGTGTCATTTCCAAGTCTCGGATTAAGCCTTCTTCCTCCACAACCTTGTATTTTTCTTTATCTCTGTGTTTAAGAGTAAGACGGTAATTATTTGTTTTTGAGGAAAGTTCAAACTGCAGAAATTGTTCACTTCCAACCGTGGGCATCTTTTCCAGGTATCTGGTTTGCGGGAATTTCCAGATATCAAAATAGAAATTTATTTTTGCTCGCCTGAAAGGCAGAAAAGTGATTCCGTAATAAAATCCTTTTTCGTTGTCAAATCTGCTTTGAGCAGAAAAGGCATGACCATGCCAGGTGGGAAAATTCTTCTCATAATAGCGAAAGAGAAGTAATTGTTTTAGTTTATCTTCTCCCCATTTTGTGCCGATGATTCCGGCAAATTTGTCATCTGCAAATGCCAGTTCACCAAAGGTTGGATAACTATTTTTGTTCAATATAAAATTCAATCCGAAAGTTGAATATTTATTATTCCATTCCGGTTTTTGGAATTGATGATCAAATTCATTTTGGGAATAAATAAATCCAAATATATTATTCGAAAAGGTGTAGTTAATAGCAGCTCCGAAAAGCGTTTCGTTCACATTATCTTTTTTCCTCTCATCATAATGAAGTCCGCTCTCATTGAAAGAGGAGATTTTTCCTTCATAATCGAGATTGGCAGAAAGTCTTGTGGAAGAATAAAAGGGAATAAAATTTAATTTTCCCATCTTTATATTGAAGGCTGCTCCTTCCAATTCCCAGATTTCATAGGAGCTTGTGTAGGGTTTTATCGGTTTGAATTTTTTAGAAGGTGTGGAGGTTGCTTCTGCACTTTTGGACATTCCAAGTTTGGGAGAAAACAAAATTCCCTGACCAAAAGCCAACCTGTATTTTCCCAGGATTATTCGTTCAAGAAAATTATTGTGGGAATATTCTATAAAGTAAGAATAAAAATCTAAGGGATCGTTCTCGCCCTGATCTTTTTGGGAGATGAAACCGAAATTAAACTTTTTGATTTGAAAAAGAGACTTCTGAAAATATTTTAGGCATGAGGGCAGATGTTCATTTTGCTGCTGAAATTCAACTCGGGAAATTTGCTTGATTTTCAATGGACTTGATTTTTCAAATGAAAAGTATGGCTTCAGATCGGAAATTGTTATCTCATTTATTCCGGTTTTTATGAATTCTTTCCAATTAGAAATTTTTTCCGCTTTTCTATAATTGATAATTTTTTCAATGTCGGTTTCCGAAAGCCAGGGCAATTTTTCCAGATCGGTCTGAGAAACAGTATTGATATCATAAGGATTTTTACGAATATTTTCCAATAAATCGCTGAGTTCTGTGGAATGGTAAGTATCATCCTCGAAAGAGAATATCTTTTCTTCACCATCTTTTGCCCAAATCAGGAAAGGCAAGAATAAGAAAAGGATAATTGCTTTTCTATTTCCTGAGAGCATAACCAACAGAAATATAATGAGTTAAATCTAAATATTGCTGAGTTCGGATACTGTAAGTTACTTTAATTTTTTTCAGGTTGAAAACAGCGCCAATCCCGATTCTATCAGGTTCGTATTGGTAGCTTGTTAAAAGGGTCAACATCCTGAAAAAATTGTAACTGCCGGCAATTTTAAAGGAAAAATCAAAATCAGCTTGTTTTTCCAAACCAATTGAAATTTTACTTTTTGATGAAATATTATAACAGGTTTCCCACAAATAAAAAACCGGTAATTGTTCATTTAGAAAAGAGGATTGCAGAAAATTGCGAACTGAAAAACCGGAAATGATTTTATTATTTTCCCATTTTAAACCTGCATCGAAAATAATGGAGCTGTCTTTCTGATAATTTTCGATTCTGTTGTACAGATGTCTGAAATTCAAACCAAAAGAGAATTTTTGCAAATTGTAATTTACAGCGAGATTTACGATATTCTCATTGTAAAGTTTATGGTCCAAATAGGAATTTCCCAAAAGAAAACCGAAATTTCTAAGCTTGAAAGCAGAATGAAAATTGTAATACGGAAGCTCCTTTAAGCCAAAAAGATAGGTTACAGATGTTTCAATTCCGGGATTGCAAATTGCAGGATTTAATGAGCCGGAAGACGGATTTTGTAAAATGAGAGAAAGTCCGTTTGTAGC
>CAYWPW010000295.1:0-2952 GCA_964460095.1 uncultured Candidatus Cloacimonadota bacterium | reverse complement strand
ATTGAAGCCATTATGCGTGATAACGGATTGAAATTAAAATACATTCCAGACGCCATCATTCATAATAAAGGACCGGAAAATATAAAAGATTTCATTATTCAAAGACGGAGAATTGAATCTGGACATCTCTGGCTTAAACAGATGCAGAAATATTCTGTCTCTTCACAAAACTCAGGTCTGCTACTAAATCTTGCTTTAAATGAAATCAAGAGAAATCCGGGGAAAATATTTTTTATGATTGGAACTGCAATAATTGAAATTTGGAGTAGATTTCTTGGCTGGTTCGATTTTAAAATAAAAAAGAAAAACCCTTTTAAATGGGATATTGCTGATTCAACCAAAAAATTGAATCATAGATAGAATTATGTTGGAATTAATACCGAAAATCATTGTGTACAAACTTTTCAGGAATTTTGGATTTCCCAAAATCCTGCCAATGAATTATACGATAAGCGCACTTTACACGTGCAATTCCAGGTGTAAAACCTGCAATATCTGGAAGAAGAAAGCAGTAAATCTTACGCTTTCCGAATATAAAGAAATTTTCAGGAAATTAGGTAAATCTCCTTATTGGATAACGATCAGCGGAGGTGAGCCTTTCCTGCGAGATGATATTGTAGAACTATGCAAAATCATCTATAAATATTCAAAACCTGCAATTATAAATATCCCTACGAATGGAATTTTAACCAATAAGATCGTTCAAGAAGTAAAAGAAATTGCTGCTTCATGTACAAAAACTCAAATCATCATTAATCTTTCTATCGATGCGATCGGGAAACATCATGATAACCTCAGGAGAATTCAGGGTAATTATGAGAAAGTAATTAATACATTTAAAAGGTTAAAGGCATTGAAATTGGAAAATCTTTCGGTTGGGATTCATACTGTGATTTCCAAATTTAATGTGAAATATTTCACAACAATCTCTAAAACTTTGATGGATATGAAACCGGATTCTTATATTACTGAAATTGCGGAAAATCGTAATGAACTTGATACGATGAATGCTGATATCACACCGGATATTGTTTCTTATTGTTCTGCAATAGATTATCTTATTCATAGGATAAAAAACGATAAATTTACAGGAATGAATAAAATCACTCAAGCATTTCGCATCGAATATTATAGTTTAGTAAAAAAAATATTACGTGATAAAACGCAAAGTATTCCTTGTTATGCTGGAATCGCATCAGCACAGATTTCTCCTGATGGAGAGGTTTGGTCATGCTGCATAAAAGCACAATCTATTGGTAATCTGCGTGAATTGAATTATAATTTTAAGAAAATCTGGTTTGGAAGAAGAATGAATAAAGAACGTCAATCTATCAAAAATAAGGAGTGTTATTGTCCTTTGGCAAATGCTTCTTACACAAATATGCTGATGGATTTTCCAACTTTGTTCAAAGTATTCTTTCGCAGCTTTATCAAATGGTAGATATAAAATGCGAGTTAGAATTATTGCGATTATTTTTGGAATTATTATTATTCTGGCTGCTGTTTATGTCTTTTTTGGGAAAAACTGGTTTGCAGAGCAACAGTACATTCAGAAACAGAAAAATACGGAATTCATGAAAAATGAATTAATGGAAAAGTTTCTAATAATCCAGGAACAATCGCAGGAAATATTGAATGAAATTCTTAATCAGAGTTATGAAATTGAGTTTTTTCCACATCAAGAAATCTCATTAGAAATAGATTGGAAACGTAAATTAAATTTTAAACTGACAAAAAGACTTTTTTTTGATTATAAACAGATTTATCTGATTTCCATTAATGAACTCAAGGTATTAAATAAAAAAAATGAAAGAATTAAATGGGCAAAAACCTTTGAGGGAGAAATTTCAAATTTTGAACTGCTCGATGCAAATCGCTTGCTTGTTCTTACAAAAAAGGAAAAAGCTTTTTGCCTGAATCGTGATAATGGAAATATTTTATGGGAAAAAGAATGCAGTTTCAGTCCAGATGATTCTACAGAGAAACGAACTGTATTTCAGATTTCTCTTGATAAATACAAACGGCTTGACAGCAGTGTCATCCTGATGTTGGCAGAGAATGAAATCTTGTTGCTGAATAATATAAACGGAAAGATATTATCAAAGTTTGTTTCCAAAAATAAAATCCATTTTATCAGCGATTTTGATTTTTTGGAAAAAAGCATCTATATCTCAGAGGAAAAGAGTATTTCAAAAATCGTAATAAATGTAAAGTAACATAAACCTCAGGTTTGTGAAGTAACATATCTGGCAACTGCTGGATGTGAAAAGTCTCAAAGCGGAGCTATGAGTTACAGAAAGAGCTAAAATGAGTATTAAAAAAGAATCTTATAAAGATATGAATTATTGTATTCGTTGTGGAAACAAGCTTTCTATCCAAAACGATAATGAAGATAAATTGCGTCCTCATTGTGAAAAATGCGGTTGGATATTTTATAAAAATCCCATTCCAGCTTCAGCTTGTGTAATTTTAAATGATAAAAACGAAATTGTTATTATCAAACGAAAATTTGAACCGAATCCAGGTGCATGGGCTCTTCCCAGTGGATACATCGAAATAAATCAGAATCCTGATGAATGTGCAATTGAAGAGATGAAAGAAGAAACCGGATTGGATGGAGAAATAATTGAGTTTCTTGGCTATTATCCTGATTTTTCTCCTATATATGAAAAAGTAATTTCTTTTGGTTTTCTATTGAAAGTCATTGGAGGTAAGCTTCAGGCTGGTGATGATGCGTCTGAAGCGCGGTATGTGACCTTTGATGATTGTCCTGAAATTGTGTTTCCCTCACATAGATATTTTATCGAAAAAGTGGGGAAAAAATTAAGCCACGAAGGACACGAAGAATTAGCCACAGACTAACACAGACAAAGCACAGACAAAAAAGTAATAGTGTCATTCCCAACTTGCCTGCCAAGCCGAAGTTGTACGAAGGCTGGATTGGGAATCTAT
>CAYWPW010000294.1:0-2989 GCA_964460095.1 uncultured Candidatus Cloacimonadota bacterium | reverse complement strand
TCTTCGCAAAATATAATCAACAACAATTCCCATAAAACCCATAACAACCAGGTAGATAACCATCTCTTTGTACTTAAGTAGATAACGAAAATCCAGTAACCGAAATCCAAGTCCTTTATTAACTCCCAGCATTTCAGCAGCAATAATCACAGACCAGCCCAGACCCCAGATGATCCTGAATAGATTCAAATGATTGATGAAAGTTAATGGAAGTTCGATATATTTCCAGAGTTGGAATTGACTGGCACCTGAAACTTTGGCTTCATCGATATATTCGTGTGGGATATTGGCAAAATTATCGGAAGCTGCAATTAAGGTGGGGAAAAATAAAGTAATGAACATAATAAAAGCAACCGGAGCTTCTCCCAATCCAAACCAGAGAATAGCAAAAGGCAGCCAGGCAAAAGGAGATATATGTCGCACAAAATTTATTGAAGGCAGGAAAATTTTGTTTAATAATTGATGATGATATAAAATATATCCCATACAAATTCCAAAAATCCAAGCAATTACTGCAGTGATGCTGACTCTTAGAAAAGAAAAAAGTATATCATTAAATAATGTTTCGATTTGTAGATTTATTTTCCATAAATTACTAGTTCGAATGCCGAGGGATAAACCTAACAAAATGAAAAGAAGAATAACAAGTAATATGCCGAGAACATCGAACTTATTCAATTTTGAAGTAAACATCTTTCACCTTGGTTTCTATGTAATTTTTTTCAATCATTTTATCGATCGCTTTCCTCTCAAATGCTTGATACTCTTCATCGAGATTCATTAAATATTTTGTATGATTTAAGGATTTAATTGAATTCTCTCTGGAAATAGAAAATAAAGTACAAGCTGTTTCGATAGCCATTTCCGGAGATTTTTCCATTTCAGATATGCTTTTTTGTAATCCTGCCAGGAATTTCTTTATTAAGGGAAGTTTGATTTGGAGAGCAATTTCTGTGGCAGCAATATCACAACATGGATGAAGAGGGAAATCATCGCTATACCAATAGATTATTTTGAAATTATCATCGAATTTGAATATGGAAGGAACATAAAAACTTAGAGCATCCACTTCACCAACTTGGAGAGCAGAAGCCATATCCATTGGCGTCCTGAAATAAACCAACTCCATTTTAACGTTATTATTTTCTATAAAAATTTCAGCAAATATATCTAAAGTTGAAGCTCTTAGAACACCAATTTTTTTCCCATTGAGTTCATTTATATTTTTAATATTCTTTTTGCAGATTATGCCGTCACTTTCTCTCTCAAAAAAAGATATGATTTTTACTTTTTTACCTCTTGAAATATCCGTCCAAATATAAGTGAATGGCATAATTGCTACATCGATTTTTTCAGAGACCAGAGCTTCGTTCGTTTCCCAGCCGGAAGAGAAATATTTGATAATAAAATCTTGATGGTCTAATGTTCCGATTTCCAATCCAATATCAAAAGGAAGATGATTTAATGAAGGTTTAATCAAACCTACAAATAATTTTTCATCTTTCTTTGAGTTGCAACTGAAAAGCAAGATTACTAAAAAAAGAAATGGGATTATTTTTTTCATGAATCCTCCAATTTTCAAACTTGCTAAAGGATTCTGCAAAATGAAAAAAGTCTGTCTTTCTGAGGAAATCTTCAAAGTAGACTCTTACGAAGAATCTCATTATAAGCGGAGATCCTTCGATAGAAAAGCAAACAGAATATCTCAGGACGACAAAAACACTCTATTTTGCAGAACTCATTAAACTTGCCAAGTTTATAAAATACACAAAAAGCCACCCCGTTTTTAACAGTCAGGGTGGCTTTAAAAAAACCTAGTGCTTAACTGTACTTCTTAAATTTAGCTTAATTCGGCAAATGTTTTCTTGATTATTTCAATGCATTCCATCAGTTGTTTTTCTGTGATTACAAGTGGTGGAGCAAACCGAATAATATGATCATGTGTGGGCTTTGCCAGAAGTCCATTTTCTTTGAGTCTCACGCACACATCCCAGGCTTGTATGCCATTCATTGGTTTGATGACAACAGCATTGAGGAGACCTTTACCTCGAACTTTTTCTATAAAAGGTGAATCGATTTTAGCCAGCTCTTCACGGAAAACTTCACCGAGTTTTTCTGCTTTTTCAGTTAAATTTTCTTCTTTTACAATTTCCAAAGCAGCTTTTGCCACAGCGCAGGCAAGCGGAAATCCGCCAAATGTTGAGCCGTGCTCTCCGGGCTTGATAACCATCATGATTTCTTTGGAAGAAAGTACGGCAGAAACAGGAAGAACTCCTCCGGAAATAGCTTTACCCAGAATCACGATATCCGGTTTGATACCTGAAAATTCACTACAGAGAAGTTTGCCGGTTCTGGCAATTCCGGTTTGAACTTCATCTGCAACCAGAAGAACATCATGTTTCTTGCAGATGTCATAACATTTTTTCAGATAATCATCATCAGGCAAATTTACACCTGCTTCTCCCTGAATGGGTTCAACCAGAAAAGCACAAACATTGTTGTCATGTTCTTTCATCACGTTTTCTAAAGCTTCAGGATT
Organism: uncultured Candidatus Cloacimonadota bacterium; assembly: GCA_964460095.1. Lineage (GTDB taxonomy): Bacteria > Cloacimonadota > Cloacimonadia > Cloacimonadales > TCS61 > JABMPU01. The sequence goes on along the minus strand of CAYWPW010000294.1, from coordinate 450 downwards.
ATTGTATGGTATTTTAATGATTCCCGGCAGGAAAGGACCAAAGTCTTTATATGCTAAGGGATCAGTGGAAGCGGAAATTATGGCTATGGTTCTTCCATGAAAATTTTCTTCAGCCACCACGATGATTGCTTCATTTTCTGAAATCCCTTTTTTTTCATATCCCCATTTGCGTGAAATTTTCATAGCAGTTTCCACTGCTTCTGCACCTGTATTCATGGGAAGAACCATTTCATAACCGAAATATTCTGTAATATATTTTTCGAATTCTCCCAATTTGTTATTGAAAAATGCACGCGAAGTTAGAGTAAGAATTTTTGCTTGTTCAATAAGAGCATTTACGATTTTTGGATGACAATGACCTTGATTGATTGCGGAATAGGCAGAAAGGAAATCGTAATATTCATTTCCTTCCGGATCCCAGACTTTTGCACCTTTACCTTTGGCAATTAC
>CAYWPW010000293.1:0-3004 GCA_964460095.1 uncultured Candidatus Cloacimonadota bacterium | reverse complement strand
TTATTTGCTTTAAAGGATTGGCAAAAAATTTATAAAGTTTTATTCTTCTTTCAAAATCTGTATTGTTCTTATTTACTCTTTTATATTGGAATCTATGGTTTTCCGGCACAGGCTCGTGCACCATAAAATCAACTTTGTATTTTAAGAATATTTTCAAAGTTTTATCAACTTCTTCTTTAATCAGGTGATTTTCATTAATAATGTTTTTTGTCTTCCAGTCAATAATACCAACACCTGAAGAGAAAATTAGAAAATCAATGGGAAGGTTATCCGGTAAGACTCTTTTTGCAGAAAAGATATTTCTCCCGGTTGCCACAGCGACAATTATTTTTTTATTTTGTAATTTCTTTAAAGTTTTGAAGTTGCCTTTCGATAAAGTATTATCATCTCTAAGCAAAGTTCTATCTAAATCTGTTATTACTATTTTTTTCTTTCCCATCCTTTTTCCTCTTATGTTTGATTATCCTGAAAGAAATAAGCGTCAAGAAGTTTAATTTTTTTTGGTCGACCAAGTGTTTCGAGTCGAGAGGAACAGAGTGACGTCGACTCGAGATAACAGCTTTCAGATTACTTCGACTCGTTGCAAGCTTACGAGTCGAAATTAAATTTCTCTGAAGAAAAAAATGAAAAAAAAAAATTTTTTTCTTGACATACTGTGTGACATACAGTATTTGTGTATCAGATAGTAAATAGGAGATTTAAAGATGTCAATTCAGGACAACAAGATTGGAGTTGAGATGAACAGGGGGTTTTTGCAGATTATGGTTTTACTGGCTTTAGAAACTCCTATGTATGGCTATATGATGCTCAGGTTTATTGAAGAGATTGGATATTCTGTTGAAGAAAATACCCTATACCCAATGTTACGAAGGCTTGAGAAAAAAGGATGGATAAGCAGCCGCTGGGATGTGGAACATGACAGACCCAAAAAGTATTATAAAATCACTAAGGAAGGAAAAATTGTCAGAAATAAATTGTTAAGTATCTGGCAGATACAAAATGGAGTTATAACAAAATTATTGAAGGAGGTTAAAAATGGATAAAAACTTAAAGAATTATTTAGAGGAAATAGATCATTATCTGATTCTGAAAGAAGGGAAAAAAGAAATTCTGAAAGAAATTGAGAGCCATATTCTTGAAAAAACCGAAACAGATTTTGGGAAAATTTCAGAAGAAAACATTCAGAAAACAATAAACTTATTCGGATCAGCAAAAGTAGTTGCAGAAAAGTATATCGAAGGCTTTCAGATAATATCTCCCTCTTACAAAAATTATCTTTTCAGATATACCTGGATTTTATTTGCAATACATTTTTGTCTGAAAATCATATCATATACATTCAATTTAGCATTCAATTTTTCCCCTTTTGGTCTTTCAATAAAAATTAAAGGATTTATGCAATTGTTGTTTGAAGCACCGGCAACCTGGATTTATAGTTTCGGAATTGTTGCTTTGATCCTCTATTTGATTACCCAAAGTGAAAAAGAGATAAATCTTATTTGGCCTCAATTTGTTGTAAGTAGATTCAAAATAAAAACATTGCCCTTGAATGAACCAAGCAGAGTAAAAATCGGAATCATAACAGGTCTTTTGGTTATCTCTCTTTTTGTTTATTCCAAATACAATACCATTTTCTTTATGACAGTCAATTTACATCAAACTCCCGTACCTCTTTTTGCAACTGCTTTTTCACAATTTATATCTTTATTGGTAATCGGCTTTTTTTTCTTTGAACTGATTTACAGTATTATTCCCTACTTTATCAAAACCTATTGGATAAATCTGATTAGTAATTGTGTTTATCTGATAGCTGCTGTTTTTCTTTTAAATAATCCCTTTAAAGAGATATTCATTTACCCCTCTCTAAATGTTTTAAAACCAATCGGTTCATTTATTCTTATTGGGATAATAGTTATTGTGGTGTTTGATTTTTTTAAAGCTCTGATATCTATGATAAGAACAAAAAATTCGAGTCGAGAGGAACAGAGTGACATCGACTCGAAATAACAGATTTCAGATTGTCTCGATTCGTCACTAGCTAACGAGTCGAAATGAATAATCCAGGAGATATTTTGTATTTAATAAAAAATGTAGTTGTTCCTATTTCAATGAAAATTGATTTGAAATATCATATTGCTAAAAAATTAAAACTCCCCTTAAACTCGATTAATAATATCAAAGTAATCCGACGTTCAATCGATGCCAGAAAGAAAAATAATTTAAAATTCAATTATACAGCCTTAGCTGAACTTCCTGCAAAATACTTAAAAAATCCTGATGTACTTGAATACAAATCTCCAAAGCCATATATCCAAACTCAAAGAAAATTATCGAATAAAAATCCTTTCATTATTGGAGCTGGTCCAGCAGGGCTTTTCGCTGCACTCTCACTCGTTGAAAAAGGATTTCAACCTTTAATCTTTGAACGTGGTGATAAGATCGAAAACAGGATTAACAAAGTTACCGATTTCTGGCAGAAAGGTATTTTAGACGAAGAAAGTAATGTGCAATTCGGTGAAGGTGGTGCCGGCACATTTTCTGATGGAAAACTCACCTCCCGCAAAAGTGATTTTTACACAAATCAAGTTACAAAATACCTAATTAAATTCGGAGTTGATCAAAACATTTCATATGAAGCTCTTCCCCACCTGGGAACGGACGGATTACGTAATATAGTGATCAACATCCGCAAATACTTAGAAGAAAAGGGATGCAAATTTTTCTGGCGAAATAAACTGGAAAATCTTAACATTGAAAATAATCACATCACTTCTGTTCGTATTAATGGGAAAGAACACAAGCCGGAAATCATAATTCTTGCTATCGGTAATTCCGCTCGTGATACATTTGAGATGCTTTCCCAAAAAACCGAAATGGAAAGCAAACCTTTTGCAGTTGGTTTTCGGATAGAGCATAAACAGGATTTCATTAATGAAGCATTTTATGGAGAAAAAACCGATTTTACAATTACAGGTCCTGCCACCTACAGACTCACTGCACAAGA
>CAYWPW010000292.1:0-3021 GCA_964460095.1 uncultured Candidatus Cloacimonadota bacterium | reverse complement strand
ACCAAAACTTATGCTATGACTGGTTGGAGGATTGGTTATCTTCATGCAGATGAAGAAGTAATTCCCCAGATCAAGAAAGCCCACATTCCATTTGCGATTTGTGCTCCTGTTGTTTCGCAATATGCTGCTCTTGCTGCTTTGAAAGGTTCTCAGGATTGCGTAAAAGAATTTAGAGATCACTATCTTAATACAAGAAATCTAATGTGTGAACGACTTAATAAGCTCAGTTCTATCTTTGATTATCAAAAGCCGGAAGGTTCTTATCTTATGTTTCCAAAAATACTTTTGAAGGAAGGACAGGATTCTATTACTTTTTGTAAAAAACTCCTAAGAGAAGCAAGAGTATCAACAACTCCGGGAATTGCTTTTGGTCCAACCGGAGAAAGTCATCTAAGATTATCCTTCTGTATTTCTGAAGGAGAAATAAATAAAGCCTTTGATAGAATGGAGAATTATTTCTCTTTATAGGAAAAGAAAATATGAAAACATATCTTGATTGTCTTCCGTGCTTCTTAAATCAAGCATTGCGAGCAGGACGAATGGTGACCAATAACGAGATGAAGCTCAAGAAAATATTAGATGAAGTGGGAATGATGGTTAAAGACATTCCTTTGGAAAATACTCCACCGGAAACAGGGGACATCATCTATAGAAAAATCAGGGAAATCACCGGCAAGAGCAATCCTTATCAAAAAATAAAACAAAAAAATATCAAAGAAGCGCTTTCATTATATCCATCCTTAAAAGAAACAATAGAGAAGTCGAACGACAGACTACTCACAGCCATAAGATTTGCAATTGCAGGAAATGTTATAGATTTTGGGGTAAATATAAAATTTGATATTAACAAAGAAATTAATGAAATTCTCAGAAAAAAATTTGCCATATTTGACTACAAAAAATTTAAGGAACTTCTGGCTCATTCAAAAGAGATTTTATATATTGGTGATAATGCAGGAGAAGCTGTTTTTGACAGGATTCTGATAGAAGAAATGAAAAGACCTGTTACTTACGTGGTAAGAGGTGTACCGGTAATTAATGATGTTACGTATGAAGATGCTGTTCAGGCTGGGATTGATAAAGTTGCAACTATAGTTTCATCAGGGACGAGTGCACCGGGACTGATTTTGAAAACATGTAATCTTGAAATTAAAAGTCTGTTTGAAAAAGCAGAATTCATCATCAGCAAAGGACAGGGAAATTATGAGGGACTTTCAAATGAAAAATTTCCGATATTTTTCTTATTAAAAGCAAAATGCTGGGTTATTGCTAATGATTTAGGCGTTAATGATGGAGATATTATTTTAAAAGGAAATTTCAAAAATTAAAAGGAGAGATAAAAAATGAATGAAAATGAAACAATCAAGCAAGAAGCTGAAAAGATGCTTGCAGAAAATTTGGGAAGGATCAAACACAAGATTGTGGTCATAAGCGGAAAGGGTGGTGTTGGCAAAAGCACTGTATCAGTTAATCTTGCTTATGGATTAGTTCTTAAAGGTAAAAAAGTAGGAATCTTAGATGTTGATATTCATGGACCTTCTATTGCCAAAATGTTAGGAATTGAAGGGAAAGGATTAGGTGTTTCAAACAAGCGTGCTGCACCAATAAAAGTTTATGACAATCTTTATGCTTTAACGATTGCATCTCTGATTCCGGATTCAGACGATCCGGTTATCTGGAGAGGACCCATGAAAATGAATGTAATAAAACAATTCCTGCAGGATATTGAGTGGCCGGAGCTTGATTATATGATTGTTGACAGTCCTCCCGGAACCGGTGATGAGCCATTATCAGTAATTCAAATCATCAAGGATGTAGATGGTTCGATTATTGTTTCCACTCCCCAGGATGTGGCATTTCTGGATGCTCGCAAAACCATAAAATTTTCTCGAAAACTTTCAGTTCCGGTTTTGGGCATTATTGAAAATATGAGTGGATTCCCATGTCCTCATTGTGGCAAAAAAATTGAGCTTTTCCAGGGAAAAGGAGCACAAAAAGCTGCTGTAGATTTTGGTTTAGATGTTTTAGGAAGGATCCCGTTTGATACTAATATTGTAAAAACTTCTGATATTGGAAGACCATATATTTATGATTACAACCAGGCAGAAGCAGCAAAAGAGATGAAACAAATCGCAGAAAAAATCATTGATAAAGTAGAGGTAAAAAAATGAAGAAAAAATTCGCAATACCAACAGCAAATGGAGAACTCTGTACACATTTTGGACATTGCCAGAAATTTGCTATTGTCGAAGTAGATGATAATAAAATCGTAAAGGAAGATTATCTTGATCCGCCCGGACATGAACCCGGATCTTTTCCCAGGTTTTTAAGCAGTCACGGTGTTGATATTATTATTGCTGGCGGAATGGGAATGAGAGCTCAGGATCTTTTCACACAGAATAATATCGAAGTCTGCGTAGGTGTTCAGGCAGATTCACCAAAAGAACTTGTTCAAAAATATTTGGATAAAGAATTGAGAACAGGTGAAAATTTGTGTGATCATTAAAAGTGAGTAACAGGTTAAAGGACGGGGAAACTCGTCCTTTTTTCGTTTAACTTCAACAAGAAAACAACATTATAGAAATGCAAAATAAATAAAAATCTTTACAAATTTTATTTTAAAAAGTTTTTTACACTATCAATTTTTTTCAGAATCAAAAAAGGAGGGTTTATGAAGAAAATTCTATTCTTAACTTGTTTACTTTCTGTCGTTTTCGTTGCCAATGCTTTTGCGAATGGACTGAGCTTAAATAGCATCGGTCCAAAAGCTTTAGGCATGGGAGGAGCTTTTGTAGGATTAGCTGATGACGGAACAGCTATCTACTGGAATCCAGCTGGTTTAGCAGGACAAAGTAACAGCATCATGTTTGCAGGCACAGACATCATTCCATTTGGTGCTTATCAACTGGATGCTTATGGTATTGAGGCTGAAACAGAAATGAATCATTACGCAAGTCCAAATCTTTTTGTTACTTACAATCTTGGAAAAATTGGCTTAGGATTCGGAGTTTATGTTCCAGC
>CAYWPW010000291.1:0-3035 GCA_964460095.1 uncultured Candidatus Cloacimonadota bacterium | reverse complement strand
AAAAAATAATAAAGAATACAAGGAAGTTGCAAAACAAGCTGCCATTGTTGCCGGTATAGACCACGCTATCAATAATTCGCTTAATAGCATATCCCTCTCATCTGCAAGGATTAACAAAGCAGCGAAAGAATATGAGGATGATAAACTTCACAAAACAACCGAGATATTAGCAGAATCCATTAGCAAGATATCTCAAAACTTGGAAAAAATTAAAAAATTAAAAAAGTTTGACATAATAAAAGAAATTCGAGATAAAGAGTAAGGATTGAAAATATGAATTTAAAGAAACATATCTTAGTAGTGGATGATGAACAAAGCATAAGAGAGCTTTGTAAAGAATTCCTGGAAGACGAAGGCTATCAGGTTACAGTTGCTGTGGATGGAGAAGATGCTTTAGAAAAGCTCAAACTCGACTATTTCGATCTCTTCCTGGTTGATATTTTGATGCCTCGTATGGACGGCTTTGAATTGATGTTTAAGATTAAGAAAAGACAACCTTTATCTGTTATCATCATCACTACTGGCTACTCCAGTATAGACGGAGCTGTAAAAGCAGTTCATGCTGGTGCATTCCAATATCTTTCCAAACCTATAAACCCGGAAGAACTGATTGATGTTGTGAAGAAAGGTTTGCTATATGGTGAGTCATTATTTGGACCGGCTCAGCAAGCTTTCGAAACCGATGATAATACTCAACAACAAGATAAACCATTAATTCTAAGTGGATTTACTGCAGAAGAAAAGCAATCATTTTTAGAGATGGGTAGACTGCGCAACTATGAGGTGGGAGATAGTATTGTAATTAGTGAAGAACATGCCGGTTCGATTATTTTAGTGGAAAAGGGAGAAATCTCTGTCTGGCTTGAAAATACCACCGTAGATTTCTTAAGAAGAGATGATACATGGGGTGAAGAAGAATTTATTCTCACAAATTCTAGCCCTACCGCTCTTCAAGCAGAAGTTCCAACCACGATCAGGTTTTTCGAACATAAAAAAATGTTGGATTTCTTTGCCTATAGAAGTGAAAAATTATTGAAAAGATTCCTGATCAACCTGGCAAACAGCATTTTCTTTAAATGGAGAAAATCCTTGCAAAGAATTGTAAGATTAAAATTAGTAGATTTTGAAAGAAAATAAATTATTATGAAGGCTATATGAGTTTATCTTTTAAAGACCAGATGACGCAAGCTGTACCGAATTATGTAAACGGAACAACCAGGTTTCAGAAAATTAACAGCCTTTTGCTTGCCAACGAACCCTGGCAGAAAGAAGCTTTTGAAAATCTTAAAAATTTACTGAAAAATATGCGGGAAATCACTGCCTCCGATATTGACCTTGGCAGTGCAAGTTCAATCCATCATGTCTGGTATCGTGTTTTTGGCACAAAAGCTCCTAATTTAGATGTTCCTCAATATTCAAATGACGAAATCACTTCAATGCTGTTAAGCATCATCTCCGAAGACCAGAAAGAACAACTTTATAAAAACAGAAACTTAGACTTCTCTCTGGGAATTGCACTTGAGCCCGGTGAAGATAACAGCAGGTTCAGAGGTAATATATATTATGATACAAATCATCTGGTAGCCAATTTCAGAAGAATCAACCAGAAAGTATTTAAAATCGAAACTCTCGGCTTTCCCGAACCAATTATAAGAAGGTTGAATCTTCGCTATGAGAAATCCGGTTTAGTATTGATTACGGGAATTACCGGTTCCGGGAAAAGTACAACTCTCGATTCGGTTATCGATATGTGCAACAATACTAATGAAGCTCATATGGTTATTATCGGAAGTCCAATCGAATATATTCACAAACCGAATAAATGCATCATCCGGCACAGGGAAGTTGGTGAAGATGTTTTAAGCTTCCAAAGAGGTACGATTCAAGCTCTCCGCCAGGATCCTGATATAATTGTAGTAGGCGAAATGCGTGATGCTGAGACTATTGCTACAGTTCTGGAAGTAACTGATAGTGGTCATAAAGTATATACAACCCTTCATACAAGTTCAGCTATAGACAGCATCCATCGCATCATCGGGGAATTTCCTCCAGCAGAACAAGAGAGAATAAGAAACCGCCTGGCTGATACTTTGAAATTAGCCGTTTCTCAGAAATTAGTGCCAAATAAAGAAGGCAAATATACTATGGCTAAAGAGATTCTTTCCGTAAATGCGTCTGTTAGTGCAGCCATACGTAACAATAATATTGGCGAAATCTATCAAATGATAACCGAAGGAAAATCCAAGGGAATGATGACCCTTGAACAAGACCTTTTTAATCTTTATAGAAAGGGTAGTATCACCAAAGAAAATGCTATGAATTATTCAAATAATCGAAAAAGGATGCTCAGGTTTTTAGGACATTAAGATTATTATGGCTAAAAAGAAGAAAATTAAAGGTAAAATTGCATTTGGTATTTTCCAGGAAGGATTATCTGTAAAGATAGCTCAACTATTCTTTTCCGATGGAAAAATCGATATCCAGCGTTTGGAGGCAAGGGAATTATCTTATCCGCTTTATGTAAAAGAAGCAGTAGAAGATAAAGAGAATTTAGAAGAAGCCGAAGATATTGATTTATTAGGAGACCTTGGAGGAGATGATCTCGAGCTTCCGGAATTATCCGATCTGGATACTTCCGATGAATTAGATGATATTGAAAAAGATGAAGTTATTTCAGGCAAAGACGATCTCAAACAAATGCTCATAAAATTTCCTCTGGAATCAGGAAAGATCGCTCTAAATGCAAATGAAGAGCAAATCGAATATCATCAATTCAATGAAAATTTTGGCACTAAAGGATTAGCAAAAAAACTTATAAATGAGATAATTCCCAAGGAAGAAAAAAAATCAAAAAATTATTCTATACAGCACATTGTAAACCCGGACAAATCGATTCTGGCATTTGTCCATCGTGAAGAATTCGAGCTTCTTAATGCTATCCAAGAAATTAATCCTATCCTTTCCCAGAAAAAATATTTTTATGAATCAATCAGTACAAATGAGATAGCTTTGATGTATTTATTACGCCAGAGTTA
>CAYWPW010000290.1:0-3038 GCA_964460095.1 uncultured Candidatus Cloacimonadota bacterium | reverse complement strand
ATTTCAGGAGCGTGGGTTTAAGACAATTTTTTTATTAAAAAATTTATTTGCGTATTTTCGCGTTCATTCGCGGTTGGAGAATCTTGATGAAATTTTATAAACCAAAATCACTTTTAGAATTATTTGAAATTTCCGAAAAAATTGAAGGGAAAAAATATTTCCTCGCTGGAGGAACAGATATTAATGTTCAAATCAAAAATGGAATAATAAAAGATGAAGAAATTATTTTTCTGAATCATCTAACTGAATTAAAAGGTATTTTACATTCAAACAATCATATAATTATCGGAGCTTTAACAAGTTTTAGCGAAATTTTAGAATCAGAGCTTTGTAGATTAAAACTACCTTTTTTCCAGAATTCACTTAAGAACTTTGCTTCACCTTTAATACAGACATCAGCAACGATTGGAGGAAATATCGCTAATGGCTCTCCCACTGCCGATGTAGTACCGCTTCTCTTAGTTCTGGATGCAAAACTGAAGTTATTCTCAAAATCGAAGTTACGTGAAATTCCTATCAGCGAATTTTATACTGGTTATAAACAATTTACTCTAAAAAGAAATGAAATTATCGGTGCTGTTCTGATTCCTGAAAATGCAGAACATGATTATGAAACATTTTATAAAAAAGTAGGTTCCAGGAATACTCTGACAATTGCAAAAATAGCTTTTGCAGGATTAAAGAGAATTTCTAATAATAAAATCGAAGAACTAAAACTCGCAGTCGGTAGTGTAAACGAATATCCCCGTAGACTTAATAAAACAGAGGAATATCTCAAGGATAAACCAGTAAATGAAATTGATTTTTCTGTACTGGAGAACCAATTAAAAAAGGAAATCACACCAATTTCAGATTTACGTTCCGACAAAGAATATCGTTATCAGGTTTGCGTGAATCTGATCCGAACTTTTTTGAATCATTGAAATTGACCTTGAAAAGGCTTCTTTCATTTCAGACTTTCAAATTAGCCCTTTCAAGGTTTCTTTCATCAACATTTATCGTTTTCCAACCCTGAAAGAGTCAAATGCAAAAACACTCTATCCTAAAGAACTTATTACCTCATAATAATCTTAATCGGTTGTGAATACACACAAAAAGAATTCATTCTTGACAAAAAAGATCACTTTGAGCATTAAGCCAATTGAAATTGAATATATCAATTATCAAGCCAAGTGCATTTTGGGAGGAATGTGAAGATGAATATTTATGTAGGCAATCTATCTTATAAGATGACTGATGAAGATCTGGGAAAATTATTCAATGCTTTCGGCTCTGTATCAGAAAGCAAAGTTATTACCGACAGAGATTCCAGACGTTCAAAAGGATTTGGTTTTGTTGAAATGCCAGATCAAGCAGAAGGTGAAGAGGCAATCAAACAACTCGATGGTAAAGAGATCGATGGGAGAAACATTAAAGTAAACGTTGCTAAACCCAGGGAAAATAAACCCCGAAGACAGCAGCGATATTAACAAACCGAATTCTTGATCTAATTATTTCCGTTCCGGAGAATTAAACTGTTTTCCGGGACGGTATCTGTAATTATGAAAAAATTGACACATTAAGGATGAAAAATTGGCTAAAAAAAACTATCAGTATGAAAAACGGCAGAAAGAGATAGCAAAGAAGAAAAAGAAAGAAGAAAAACGACTGCGAAAACTAAAAAGAAATCAAGATCACACCGATGAAAATTCTGATATCAGCAATGAAGATATTGAAAATGCTGAAGAAGATATTTAGGTAAAATCCGTACCGTAACATCAGCTTAACCTTGCAAGGATTTCTCTCAAAACTTCTGCCAGCTTAACCCTTTCAAGGTTCATTTGCCTTTGGCATGGTTTCTTTCAATTTTCTTCTTCCACAATCCAACCTTGAAATTGTTAACTCCAGAGATTATCTGAAAGAAACGATTTCAAGGTCTTCCATTATTACCGTTCAACCAACCCTGAAAGTGCTAATTGCATGCAGAACGTATCATCCTGATGCGTCCGAAACATTATGGTTCAATCCGGTAGTTGCCGGAACAAATCCGCAGAGTCCTTTCCGAAATCTATCTTCAAGATCATCCTCGCAAGAGGTTTCGGAAAATTTCTATTCTCTCCGGTTTTCCCGTTCTCCAGTTTTCCGTTTTTCCTGTTCTCCTTTTCTCCTGTCCTCCGTGTTCCATTTATTTGACCCCATTAAATTATTTTCTATTTGACAGTTAGCTTTGATATTCCAGTTTCGATTTTGTAGATTTACGAGATGGAAAATTTATGTTGGTTGAAACTAGAGAATGTATTATTGATGGAGAAATGAAACTACAAGGAGAGTAAAAAAAGGAGGAGAAGTAAAATGAAAAAATTATTTTTTATATTGGCGTTGATTGCAATATTGACTACGGGGTGTGTTATGCCGGGAGTTTATAAGCCTATAACAACTATTGATAAGTTCGATGGATATACAATTAATAAAACACAGAAAAATATTTTATCTATGAAGTTTTTAGAAGATATTGTATGTCTTGATATTCAACGATTTCAGAAAGATGATTTAGTCTTATACAAGCTAATCCTTCAATATGGTCCTACATCAAATTGGCTTTTCATTGAATCAGGAGAATCATTAATTTTGCTTGTTGATGGGAAAAGAATGGGATTTACAGGAGATGGTAGTATGCAACATCGAAACGTGTTATCTGGTGGTAGCATAGTTGAAAAAGCATATTACAATATAACACCTGAGCAAATTATTGAAATAGCAAATGCCCAAGAGGTTTCAGTAAAAATAATTGGCTCACAATATTATGAAGAACGCAAATTTATAAAATCGACTTTTAACAATTTTAAGCAGTTTTATGAAGAATATGTTAAATAAAAAAGGGATGGGAAATGGAATATTTAAAAGCATTCTTAAACTTTTTTACAAATAATTTAAATAGTATTTTATCGTTCATTGCTCTTATAATTTCATGTTTTATTCTAAAATTAACAATAAAAGCAATAAATATAATGCTCCCCAAAATTCGGACAGTGGTATAAGGTGGAAAAATTGATGGAAAA
>CAYWPW010000289.1:0-3075 GCA_964460095.1 uncultured Candidatus Cloacimonadota bacterium | reverse complement strand
CAAATCCTCGATATTTTCCATCTGCAATTCTACTTCCACCACAACCAGCGGAAGATTATGTTCAACAAATTGCAATTTCGCAAAATCCTTTTCTGTAGTAAGCAAAAAATCGATTTTATCTTTTTCTAATTCTTTCTCCATATTCTGCAAAATTGTTTTATCTTTGAAATCATAATGGTCTGGAAAACGAAAATGTTTTTCAAATTTCAGTCCGCTTTTTTGGATAGTATTCTCAAAGGATTTCGGCATTCCAATCCCGGAGAGGAGAGCAATTCTGCTTTTCTTCAAAGTCTCAAGAGAAATTTCGCTTTCATTAATGTCATAAAACCGTTTGATTTTGTAATTTCCTTTTAAAACAGGTTTTTTGGATTTCAGAAGTTTTCCCGGAACTTCTCCTTCCCCATTAAAAACAATGTAATCCGCAAATTTGAGAGCAGAAATTGATTCCCTCAAAATTCCAGCAGGAAGTACAAATCCGTTTCCAATTCCTCCGATTTCATTGAATACAACAAAATCCAGATAGTGAAATACTTTTAGATGCTGAAACGAATCATCGAGGATAATGTAATCCAGATCCGGATATTTTTCCTTGAGAATTTTTATTGATTCTTTGCGATTTTTCCCAACAATTACAGGAATTCCTTTCAGTTTGGAAGCAAGAAGATAAGCTTCATCTCCTGCATCTCTGGCAGAATCAAAAATATTATTTCTATCTGAAATCAGTATATTTTTTTTCTCAAACTTCCCTTTATATCCACGATGAGAAACCGCAACCCTGAAACCTTTTTCCTGCAAATATCTGGTGAGGAAAATCGTGAATGGTGTTTTCCCGCTGCCGCCGCTGACAATATTTCCAATACTTATTACTTTAATTTTACTTTTATAAATCAGAGATGAGAAAACCTGGTAAAATCTCCTACGACATTTTTGCAAAATTGAGTACTTAATAGAAATTGGAAAAAGCAGGTAAGATAAAATCGAACGCTTGTATAGATGGTTTTCAATAAATTTTTGCATATCCGTTCATCTCATTCCGAACTTTTCTGTTGCATCTCATTCCGAACTTTCCAGTTCGGAATGTACTAATCTGAGAAGCTTCTGCTTCCCTTTCGATAATGAAGTAGAAACTTCAACGATTATTGTCTTCCGAAGCGGAAGCTTCGGAAGTAGTGTGCAATTATTCTTCTCAAAATTCCACACCCTTTCTTGCTTGAATTCCTTTTGTAAAATAGTGTTTAATTTCTAGCATCTCTGTAACTAAATCTGCTCTTTTAATTACTTCCGGTTCCGCATATCTTCCTGTCATCACAACTTCTGTAGATGTTTTTATATCCATCAATTCCAGTTGTTTTTCCAGAGGGAGCAGTTTCCATTTGATCGCTACATTTATTTCATCAATAATAATCAAATCATATTTGGGGGAATTCAAAACTTCCTTTGCTTTTTGATATGCCAGCTTTGCTTCTTTAAAATCAATTTCATCAGGATTATTCGGGTCTATAAGTTGGTCGGTTCCAAACTGGAAGATATCAATGTTCTGCTGCTTTTCCAGGAATTTTATCTCACCATAAACAAAATTCTTTTTCATGAATTGAATCAGACAAACTTTTTTATTGTTTCCCAGACTTCGGATAATTAATCCGAGTGCTGCTGTTGTCTTTCCCTTTCCATTACCTGTGTAAATATGGATCATATTCAAATCCTCTAAAATTATTAGTTTTACTTTTGTATCTATCGATTCTGTGTCAACTTTCTTATTCTAATTTTAGCTCACGGATTTGAGCGGATAACATTTTCAAAATATAATTATCAGAGTAAATAAATTGATAGTGAGTATTCAATAATTTGAATTTAATTTTTGTTTTCAGTGTTTAAATTCTTTTTGCATTTTTCGTGCGTTTGGCGGGTAAAATGAAATCATCTGAAAATTGAATTGACACAAGAATTCTGAAATTTAATATTTGTAATGTATTTTCGGAGTTATCAATCAATGAAAAAAAAGAAATTTGATTTTGGCCCATATTTATATATTCTTCCGGCTTTGGTAATTATTTTTGTTTTCCGCCTTGTGCCGATCCTTCTTTCTTTTGTTGTCAGTTTCTTTGATTGGTCAATCGTTGGTGTGGGCAAATTCATCGGTTTTTCAAATTATGCTAAGCTCATATATGATGCTGAGTTCTGGCAATCTCTTTTAAACACTTTTTATCTCGTGATTTTCGTAGTGCCCATCAGTTTAATTTTATCCCTGCTTTTTGCAACTCTCCTGAATAATATAAAAAAATTTAAAAGCTTTTTCCGTTCAATATATTTTATTCCCACAGTAACTTCAATGGTAGCGATCTCTATTGTCTGGAAACTTATTTTCAATCAGCAGACCGGGCTGGCTAATTTCTTTTTAGCAAAAATTGGAATCGACCCATTGGGATGGTTAGCGGAAAGTAGAGGGATTTTCCTGCTTTTACTCCAGAATATTGGGATAGAAATTCCACATTATCTGGGTGGTCCTTCTTTAGCCTTGTTCTCTATAATTATTGTAACCATCTGGAAGGGTTTGGGATATAATACGATTATTTACCTCGCTGGTTTGCAGAATATTCCACATGTCTATTATGAAGCTGCAGATATTGACGGTGCCGGCAAAATTAAACAGTTTTTTAAGATAACCTGGCCTTTGGTTTCCCCCACCACATTTTACGTCCTGATGATGACAACTATCGTCACCTTTCAGGTTTTTTCACAAATATATTTGATGACAGGTCCACCGATTGGTGGTCCGCTGGGTACTACTAAAGTTATTGTTTATTACCTTTTTGATAAAGGTTTTGGGGAAAGTAATGATCTGAGTTATGCAAGTGCGATTGCTTTAGTGCTGTTCGCAATCATACTAACCCTAACCTTGTTCCAGAAACGGCTCGAGAAAAAAGTTCATTATTAGTGGAAAATGGAACGCGGATGACACAGATGGAACAGATCTACACGGATAAAATTGACAGGATAAACAGGATTGACAGGGGTAAAAAGTAAAAAGTAAAAAGTAAAAAGTAAAAAGTAAAAAGTAAAAAGTAAAAAGTAAAA
>CAYWPW010000288.1:0-3083 GCA_964460095.1 uncultured Candidatus Cloacimonadota bacterium | reverse complement strand
TATGTTGAGGATTCAGGCAAAATATAGTTACAGGTTAGATACTTTTATGGATTCCTATGTGCTTGCCGGAATAAAAATAAATCCTGAAAACAAGGGAAGTCTGATTTTTTCTGAACTTAACCAATATATTTATAAAAACTTTTTTGGATTGTTATCTATTAAATATGCTGATGAATTATTTTATGCTTTCAGTTCAGGATTCGAATATTATCTCTCTCCCGTAAAATCTTTCTGGATAAAGAACGAATTTACCGATTTCAACAAATCACCAACTCATAATATAATTTTTATAGGCTCAACAGTTCTGTTTTAATGGATATTGAATGCTGCGCACATTAATTGAAGGTTTTGCTTTAGGTCTTTCCACCGGCTCGATTTGCCTGGCAACCTGCACTCCCATTTATCTTCCCTACCTTCTTACTGAAGAAAGAAAACTGAGTAAAAGCCTGATTAAAGTTGCAGAAATTTCTGCAGGTAGATTTTTTTCTTACATTGCTTTTGGAGCTGCTGCCGGTTATGCTGGAGCAAATATTAGTTCAATCGATAGAGAAATTTTCACTTCAATTGCTTATATTCTGCTTTCCATTTATCTGATTTTAAGTGCTTATCGCACACATCAACACGATAAAAAATGTCATGTCCCCAAAATAGCTCGATTCACAAGAAATTCATTTATCTTGGGAATTTTAACCGGAATCAATTTCTGTCCTGCCTTTTTGATTGCACTTTCCAAAGCAGTAAATCTGGGTGGGATGTTCAGCGGGATGTTCTTATTTTTAGGTTTCTTTTTTGGAACTACCCTTTTCCTGATTCCTCTGGCATTTTTTGGATTATTATCCAAAATAAAAGTAATGAAACTCATCGCTCAAATCGCATCAGTTCTAATTGCCATCTGGTTTATTTTTACTGGAATTAAAGGAATAATACATTGGAACGAACATAGAATAATATCTGAAGAACCAGTTAGAATGGTGGAAGCTTTCGCTCCCAACCAATCAATTATAATTATCTCCAGCAAAAATAACTTCGAGTATTTTTTAGCTTTAAAAGACTCAATTTCATCATTTCACAATGCAAAGATAAAACTTAATAAGATTGAAATAATTGCTCCGGATTCATTAAAGTTCGATCCTGATTTTATAATTTTTGCAGATTCGGAATTGTTTGAATTAAAATCTAATAATTTAATTTTAGAAAACTTTGATTATTTCCAGGTCGAAACAGATTATCCGATTTCCCAAATGTTGAATTTTTTGAGGAAATTTACATTTAAAACCAGAGATAAATTACACTGGAAATTTTCTCTGAAAGATAGTTCTTAGTATTACAATTTTGTTGATATTTATCGTCTCATTTCGGATTTTTAAATTTGCGATTAGTAACTCGCAATCCACATTCCGAACTAACAATTCAAAAGAATAAAAAAAAGCTGTGAAATACTTTCACAGCTTGAACTGGGGTGGATGACGGGATTTGAACCCGCAACGCCTGGAACCACAATCCAGTGCTCTACCATTGAACTACACCCACCAATAAATAAATTACAAATTACAAATTACAAATTACAAATTCTAAATGATAAATAGAATATTTTCAATATTAAATATTCAATGTAAAATGGCACGCCAGAAGGGATTCGAACCCCTGACCTACGGATTAGAAATCCGTTGCTCTATCCTACTGAGCTACTGGCGCAAATGGTAGCGGCGCAGGGACTCGAACCCCGGACACTCGGATTATGATTCCGATGCTCTAACCGACTGAGCTACGCCGCCATCGAAAAAAAATGAGATAAACTGGTTATCTCAAGCGTTAGCTTCATATGAAAAAGAACTTTTTAGTAGCGAAAATAAATTTGAATCATTTTTAGGATTTTGGAACTAACAATTCATCAATTTTCTTTATAAACAACTGCTACCTGAAAAATGGTAGCGAGGGCAGGATTTGAACCTGCGACCTTCGGGTTATGAGCCCGACGAGCTACCAGACTGCTCCACCTCGCAACAACAAGTTGTATATTTTTTGGCACCAGTTTGATGTCAAGAAAAAAGATGATAAGAAAAACCTTGACGATTTTAGGTGGTAAAGTGTAAAAAAAACTAAAGGAAATATAATGTTTAATGAAATAATTATTAATGTTCATCCTTATGAAAAGCGCATTGCTATTATTGAGGATAATAATCTGGTCGAGCTATTTACCGAAAAAAAAGCTCAGGATCCCATTATTGGAAATATTTATAAGGGAATAATCCGAAATGTTCTTCCCGGTATGGGAGCTGCTTTCATCGATATTGGATTAGCAAGAACTGCTTTTTTACATTATCGCGATATCGACCCGAAGCATTTAGAAAGTAGTAAATCAAAAATCACTTTAAAAAAAGATTCCTCAAATATCAGTAAAATTCTTTCTACAGGTCAGGAAATTGTTGTTCAGGTTAAGAAAAGTCCTGTAGGCAAAAAGGGAGCAAGAGTTACAGGCAAACTTTCAATTCCGGGAAAATTTCTGGTTTTTATGCCTAACAAAAAAAGTATCTCTTTTTCCAGAAAAATCTCTTCTCTAACAGAAAAGAAAAGAGTGAGAAAAATTCTGAATAAAATAAAAGATGACAAGATCGGATTGATCGTGCGAACAGATACAGAAGGAATCGAAGAAGAAGATTTCTTTTCGGAATATAATGGACTATTAAAAACCTGGAAATTGGTAGAAAAGCAAATGAAACATGCAAAAGCCCCAGCCTGCCTGTTCGATGAGAATGATCTTTCCTTCACGATCGTGAGAGATTTATTCAGCACAAAAATCGATAGATTGATTATTGATGATAAAAAGCTGAAAAATCACATAACCTCCAGATTGAAAGATATCACCCCTGAACTTATAAATAGGATCGAACTCTATTCTGAAGATTCTCCAATTTTTGATGCTTATGGAATTGAGAAAGAAATTGGGAGTATTTTCCACTCCAAAATAAAACTTCCGAGCGGTGGCAACATAAAAATCCAACAAACCGAAGCACTTGTGGCAATAGATGTAAATACAGGCAGTTTTACTGGCAAGAATAATTATCTCGAAACCATTAAAAGAA
>CAYWPW010000287.1:0-3091 GCA_964460095.1 uncultured Candidatus Cloacimonadota bacterium | reverse complement strand
GATATTTTTCCATTCGGAAGAATTGCAATGTTCAAAACTTTGATGGGGAGAGATGGTGCCCCCGCAATCCCGGAATCTAACCAGTCTGAAAAGATAACCGTTGTGAAATCCTTCTCGTGCTGAATTGAATAACTATCCAAATCGATTTCAACTATTAAACGCGTGGGAGTGCTTTCTAAGATCTGCAGATTCGCCGAAAGTATAGCAAAACACAGCATTAAAATCATCGAAAAATATTTTCTCACTTTCCCTCCATTTTTACTTTCCCAGTTGATAAGTTGGGAAAGAGTAAAAAATCAAGGTCAATATCTGTAAATAGTGTTCAATGTCAATATCAAATAATAATCCAAATAGTAAATTACAAATTACGAATAAAAACTTGAGTTAAGTTAGTTTTAACTGACTTGACTTAAGTTTTTAATCCCCTGAGATAATTCAAATTAACTCATCCAGCAACTGCCGGATAAGTCAAGTTTCATTTTATCAATAAAAACGACTTTACGGATGGGCTCTATTTAATTTTCACCGATTCCTTCAAAAATGATATTTGCCATAAATCTTTTTTGGAGAAATTAAGCAAGGGAGCTAATATACTTTTTCCAGCTTTTCCAACACTCTTTTCCAGATAAGATAATTCTTTCAATTTTTCTTTTAATTCAGCATCAATTTTTATTTCCATTCCCGCTTCTTTCAGCAGAAGTAAACCTTTTGAACGTATAGAAAGTTCCAAATAGATTCTGAGATAGCAAAGCATGTCCATTACTACTTCACCGGGAAATCTCTTTGTAAAACGATCCAGATATTTTCCGGCTTTTGTTTCTTTGAATTTTCCTTTTTTTATAAATTCAAGAAGCATTACATCCGTAATGAAACCTGTTTCCATCCAGTTTTGTAATCCCTTTTCACTTTTTGAAAATATCACCATCATAAGAATGGGAAGCAGCAGCAATTGAGTTACAGTTGTTATCATAGGTGAAAAATAAAAATGATTGAAAAAAGAATGCAAAAGGAAAGCAATCAAGTAACCAGGTAAAAAAAACACGAATTTTTCGCTGTTATTTCGTTCGATGAGATACACTGTTATCATCGTAAAAATGGCAGTTGTACCTCCATGCATAATAGCTGTTCCAAAACCGCGAATTATCCATATGAACATATTATTATCTAAGAGATAATGAAGATAGTAGATGTTTTCCACAAAGGCAAAACCTGCACCAATCGCAAAGCCATAAATTGCGGCATCAACGAGGAAACCGATTTTCTTTTTCTTTATAAGATAAATTGGAAAAAGTGCTTTTAAAAATTCTTCAATAAATGGAGCAAAGTAATAAGTAATAGTGGATGGATGTTCAGAAAAATTGAAAAGGATTTTGTTTATCACATAACATAAAAGTGCAACCAGGCAACCGATAAATAAGGTTTTCAGAATTGATTTGAATTTAAGAAGTTTGTAGCTGTCTAAGATTACCAAAACAAACAGAAAAAGTAGAACAGGAAAAAGACTGATAAAAATTTTAGCTATCGTAATCACAGCAGTTGCAGGCTTATCATAAATTCTTCTGAAGTATTCCAATCCAAATCGGATGCGATAGCGTAACCAATTGAAAATTTAGATTTGAAGATCGATAAAAGCACGAACTGAAAATCGATTTGAGCTCCAACATCAAAATACTTTTCTGCAAAATCTTCCGAATCCGGATTTGTGATTATTCCCGATGTAAAAATAGCAGTGCGCGCCCATCTTAAATAACAAGCAGTCATGCCGATTTTGCGGAATCGAATGGGAGGAAGGTTCCATTCCAAGACAGATTTCATAAAGTTCGTACCGCCAATTTGGTTTATTTCGAGACCCGGAAAACTGTAATGAGCACGATACCTTTTTTCGTCTTTACCTTCATCTTTATTGTTGTAATCGATGTAATTATTTCCAAAACCTCCAAAATAGAAATTTGAAAATGAATCTTCTCTATCACCTGCAGAAACTCCAAATGAATTTCTGAGCCAGATTGAAGAGTGATGAATCGGAAGTGCAATGCCATAATCTACAACCGCGATGAGACTGGGATATAGTTTGGAATTAATATAAATCCCATTGGGAGTTAAACCAAGTTTTACTCCTTTTTCTTCATCAACAGCACCCAGAGATTTTTTTATATAATCATACGAAAAGGCAGTTGAAGCATTAAACATGCTGGTATAATCAGCTTTAACGTTTTGATATTCCGGCAGAACATCCATTTCCCTAAAGGCTTTCAGAGCTATGGAATAACTTAGATTTCTGGGTTTATCATAAATTAAATTCTTTTTATATTTATAGCCCAAAGCATATCCTTTTCTGCTTACTTTGGTAGGACCGAAAAGGTCATAAAAACTAGCATGATTATAAGATGCGCTCACTTCCCAACCTGAAGTAAGATATTTGAATTTCAGATGTAATTTTTCTTTTTCTGGGAGGGATTCGGCAAAAGGAGAATAGGAAGTAATTAATTGAAACTGTTTTGAGCCAATATCATTTCCTACTTCAAATCGATATCCCAGCGAGATTTCATCTTTGTAACCTTCCACAATCGGATAGGCTGAATAAAGATGCATGTTTTTCCAATTTTTATAAGGACCCTCATAAATAATCAATGAATCCAATTGGATTTTAGCAGGAGAACCGTCTGTCCATTCTGAAACAATCGGGAACTTTTCCACCACTTCCTGTCCCAGGTATTTGATGGCTCCAACTTTATCCATTGGTTTATTTTCTATCCAACCCGGAATCCAACCTTTTCCTCCCACATAATTGAATACAATGAGGGAATCATCATTTACAGGTACGGGACGGAAAAAACCGGTCTCACAATTACTGAGAATGCTCATATCATCAATCTGGAAATCATAGCGGAAAACATTGGAAACTCCGGAATAATAGGAAGTGCCAAATAAATATCTTCCATCCGCTGAGAAAACGAAATTCGCAGGTGAGCTGTAATCAAAATCAAAAATCTGGGTGTAGGATGCATCTCCATTTTGGAGTTTTTCAATATCAAACCTGGCAAGCTCCTGATGTCCGCTGATATGTGTGATAGCTCCGGTTAGTATTTTT
>CAYWPW010000286.1:0-3119 GCA_964460095.1 uncultured Candidatus Cloacimonadota bacterium | reverse complement strand
CGCCAGCTAAGTTCGAACCTGTTTTCCTACCAAATCCCAGTTCGATCATTCGGTCATAAAGAGCTTCACTGCCAATCTGTTCCACGATTTTGCTGATTCCAACATTGCTCGAATAAGCAATTATATCTTTAAAACTCAAAGATTCATGTTCATGAGAGTCCTTGATTATTCTATCTTCTCCTTCAATATGATATTCCCTGCAATCAATTTCATCGTCAGAATTATAAATATTATTTTCGATTGCAAGTAGAGCTGTAATGGGTTTGAGAGTGGAGCCTGGTTCAAACATAAATGAAACCGGGAAATTTGCCAAAGCACGCAAATGAGAATCATCTTTGTCGGAATCATTTTCAGAAATTCCAGTCATAGCAATTATCTCACCGGTTTTTGGAACCATGATAATTCCAATTGCGTTTTTAGCTTTATATTTTTCCAGACCGGTTTTAAGATTTTCTTCTAAAATTTCCTGGAAATTACTGTCCAACGTCAAAATTAGAGAATTACCATTTTCAACTTCTCTTTTTTTCAAATATAAAAGAGGAATTCGTTTATTGTTTGCATCGTTGATAATTTCCTGCCAGCCGAATTTGCCGGAAAGTTCATCATCGAAAGTTGCTTCCAGACCGCAAACACCTTCCAAATCGAAAATTGAATTTCGATTATCTTTTTCTTCCTTTTTCTGAATCATCCCGAGCAACCTGGCAGCTAACTGGTTTTTGGGATAAGTTCTTCTGATTTCACAAAAATTTGCAACCAGTCCGGGAATTTTTTCTTCCTTCAAATCAGATTTAATTTTGGTCAATTGAGTTTCAGAAATGTCATCTGAAATAAAAATACTGCTGGAAGTAGAATTTTTGTTAAGTTTTTGTAAAATAGAATTTTGTGATAGAGTTGTATGCTCAGAAATTATTTTGGAAATTTTTCGGTACACATCCGAAGTTTGTTTATTCTCGTTTCTTTTACAATATTTGATTATTGCATTTCTATCCAAATCGATTTGATACAACCTGGTTGAGCCGACTAAAAGCTCATGATTTCTATCAAAAATACTTCCGCGTTCAGAAACAATTATTTGTTTTGATGGATTTCTGCGAAGCTCAATAGTCTTTTTAAAATTGTGTGGGTCTAAAATCTGGATTGCAAATAAATAGGAAATCCAGATAAAAATAAAAATAATATTTAAAATAATGAAAATTGCAAATCTGAATTTCATACTTATCTTTCATAAAAGATTGTAAAATCGAATATGGGAAAATTTCTATGCCAATTCAATTTGTTAAAGCCTCAGCTCTTGGTGTGATATAATCTATTAAATAAAATGTGTTTTTTTTGTTCATTGTAATTGTGAAAATATTGTTTGGATTTTCCGGATAGAACATTCCGAGTTTTTCAAAAGCCAGTCTTTGAATGATCGCTCTTGAACCCAATTTATTATTTTCTGCTGTCAGAATTGCATTTATACTTTTTTGAGAATTATAATCTGCCAGCAATCGTTCATTAGAACGGGCATTTTTTAAGATTGTGTGTTTATTCTGATAATGGAAGAAAATAATGCAGAAAACTAAAAAAATCAAAAAAAATATTTTTTTACTCATCGAACCTCCTTTTTTCGGCAATTCGCAGTTTGGCGCTTCTTGCTTTATTGTTTTTTAAAATTTCATCATTTGAAGGCAGGATTGGCTTTTTATTAATAATTGTGAGTGTGGAGACTTTATCACACACACATTTAGGAAAATTAGGAGGACAAATGCATGACTTTGCCTGGTATTGAAAGAACTTTTTAACTGCTCTATCTTCAATACTATGATAGGATATCACCACAATCCTACCTTCAAAATTTAAAATATTTACAGCATCTTTTAATGCTGTTTTCAAAACTTCGATTTCTTCATTTAAATAAATTCTGATTGCCTGAAAAATTCGTGCTTTGGCTTTCAATTTGTGTCTGGAGAAAATACTATTTTCAATGATTTCGGAAAGCTCCAAAGTAGTTGTTATTTTCTTTTTCATCCTATTAGATACGATTGCTTTGGCAATTTTGGGAGATTCACGTTCTTCACCAAATTCAAAGAAAAGATTTCTTAATTCTTCATAAGAAAAATTATTTATGATATCATAAGCTGAGAGCTTTTGAGATCTATTCATTCTCATATCAAGTTTGCCATCCAGAGAAAAGCTGAATCCTCGTTCCGGCTTTGAAATCTGGTGGGATGAAACACCCAGATCGAATAGGATTCCATCAATTTTTTTTATTCGTTCCAAAGCTAATCGAGTTCGCAAATTCGCAAAATTATCTTTGATTATTGTTAATCTCTTTGAGTAATCTCTTAAATAGTTTCTCGCTTCATAGATTGCATCTTCATCCTGATCAAAAGCGAAAACTTTGATGTTTTTGTTTGAATCTAAAATTGCTTTTGTATGACCTCCACCTCCCAGAGTTGCATCTACATAAATCCCTTCATTTTGAATTTTTAATGCTGATACGGATTCATTCAGCATAACAGGGACGTGGTAATCTTTCATTTTTGATAATCCAAAGAATTAAAAGTTTTTTTGTGTTCATCAAGTTCTTGTTTGCGAAATTCCAGGTACTTTTCCGGATTCCAAACTGAAATGAAATTCCCTTCACCTTTGATGATAACTTTTTCATTTATCCCGGCAATTTCCAGCAATTCGTTTCCGATTTTTATTCTACCGGAAGATTCAACCTTTTGTTCCGACATAGCAAAAGTTCGCAAAGCTACCATTAACTTAATATCTTTGTCTGAACCGGATTTCAGCCCTTCGATTTTTTCTTTCCAGTTGTCCAATGGAAAAATCGCAATATTCTCTTCCGGACCAATTGTAATGATTACTGTTTGTTTTGCCATGGGATTGAATTTTTTCTTGAAAGTTGCTGGTATTATAATCCATTTTTGTTTATTGACAGAATTTGTATATGTTCCTAAAAACTCACCTGACATTTCGTCTCCCGGATTCGATTTGAGAAAATTTGAGAAATTATGAGAATAATCGGGTCTAATTTGAGAAATGCCAGAGATAAGTCCAGTGTTTTATACAAAAATTATACTTTTCTTATATTTAAATATAATCTAAGAATAATAAGCTATAATAACTTT
>CAYWPW010000285.1:0-3148 GCA_964460095.1 uncultured Candidatus Cloacimonadota bacterium | reverse complement strand
GCAATCAAATCATCTGCATTGGGTCTGGAATAAACTATCTTATTCTTCTTCACAACATCGGAATAACGATAGATTTTATTTCCCAGGAAAAGACCGGCATTTTCCAATTTCAACTTAGCTTCTCTAATACTCAAATTATCCAGAAATGGTATCCTAACCATTTCAGGACCCTTACTCACTATTACAGAGATAGTTCTGTATTTTTTTGTTAAGATATCAGGATGAGGATTCTGCGAGATAATTCTACCTTTTTCAATCTCATCATTATGAAGCAATTCCTCTTCCTGAACGTAAAGTTTGAAATCTTTACATTGTTTTCTCGCAACTTCATAATTCATTCCAATGATATCCGGAACAATCACTTCATTCCTGTGTCCCACAATTATCTTCATTGCAACATTTATTCCAAAAAATCCAAAAATAAAAACCAGAATCAGAATTAAAACAGCAATTAGAAAAGATTTTATCTTTTTCATTCAAATCCTCATATTAAAAAATTATTTTTCCACCTTCTTCATCTTTGCTGCAAAAGCTCCATCCATCCTATGTTTGAACGGTATTGTTCTCAAAAATCCGTTTTCCACATATTCTGCCGGAATAAAATCTGAAGCTGAAATGAGTTTGAAATTTTTATGCCGAAGAAGGAAATTTTCAACTTGCCGCTCATTTTCTTTTTTATTTATTGAACAAGTGCTGTAAACTAAATAACCTTCATCTTTTACAAAAGATGCACCCAACTTTAGAGCATTCTCCTGAATTTTGAGAAGTTCATTCAAATTCTGATTCAACTGCCAGCGTAATTCTGCTTTCTTCTGAAAAACTCCTGAACCTGTACAGGGAACGTCAAGCAAAACTTTATCGAAAGCTGGTGCAACCGGACCGTACTTAAAAGCATCTTCAGTAATAATATTCATATTCGAGATTTTCAATCTTTCCGCAGCTTGTTTTATTCTTTTCGTTTTCCTGGGAAATTTATCTACTGCAATAATTTCACCGGAATTTTTCATTAACTCTGCAATATATGTAACTTTCCCACCCGGTCCTGCAAAAAGGTCTAAAATCGATTCATCCTGTTCTGGTTGCAGCAATTCTACAACCATTGCCGCTGAAGTATCCTGAACTGAATAATAACCTTCTGAAAAAGCTACATCGTTCAAAATTCCCTGTCCGTGAGTGGTGACTAAAATATTTTCTGATGCCTTGGTCTCATATAAATCTAAATCTCTTCTTCGAAAATACTCAATGATTTTTTGCTTTTCAGTAGCAAGAGTATTTATCCTCATATGAAGTTTGGGAACTTCATTAAAATAGCTACAAAGATTTTCAACTTCTTCTGCTGTCCAATATTCCAACCAGGAATCTATAATCTGTTTTGGAAAGGAAAATTGAGAAGCCAAACGTTGTGAAATTTCAGCGGGATATTCAATTTTATCTGAACGAAGAAATTCACGAAGTATCGCATTTACAAACTTCCCGATTTTATCTCCATACAATTTTTTTGCCAAAGCCACAGTTTCATTAACTGCAGCATATTCAGAAATAGAATCGCAATAGATAAGCTGAAAAAGTCCCAGATAAATGAGGATTTTTATTTTCTTATTTGTGGTTGAATATTTTTTAGGTTCTGTGAATTGTGAAGCGATAAAATCAAGATTTGCCTGCATCTTAATTACACCCTTCACAAGCATATAAAGTAATTCCGGTTTCTGTCCGGTTTTTTTTATTTTTTTTGAGGTTTGAAAAAGTAACTGACCGGAAAAGGTGTTTTTCAAAAGAACTTTTTGGATTACTTTATAAGCTTCCAGCCGGATGTTTATCATTTATTTCTCTTTTTATACAAATCCTTAATTGCAGCTTTCAGAAGCTCTTCTGATGAATCGAAATCATTTTCTTTAGTTAATCTGATTAGGACTTTTCTGATTTCATAAAGTTTATAACCAAGTGTAACTAAGGCAGATTCTGCTTCGCGGACAATATCCATTTTTTCCAAATCTGCTATTGGAACATCTTTAAAGACGATTTTTCCCACTTTATCCTTTAATTCAATGATGAGGCGTTCTGCAGATTTTTTCCCGATGCCCGGAACTGTGGAAATCAGCTTGACATCGCCTGTTTGAACTGCTCTAATAAGATCCGGAACAGAAATTCCGGAAAGAACGGAAATAGCAGTTTTGGGACCAATTTTGGAAATGGAAACTAACTGACGAAACATCTCTTTTTCTTCTAAAGTCCAAAAACCAAAAAGTCGAATTCCTTCACTTTCATTCATTGTAAAATGAATCTGAATTTCAACGGTTTTATCAATTTCGGGTAATTTATCAAATGTGCTGAGGGGAATATTAATTTCGTAACCTACGCCACTACAATCTACAACTGCTGAAAATGGAGACTTTTTTGCTAAAATTCCTTTTAAATATGAAAACATTTTTTCACCTAATTTTATTTAAATCTTTCTTTATTAAACTGGCACAATGCAATTGCGAGTGCATCGGCAGCATCTTCTGTTTTGTTCTCCAAATTTAAATTCAAGATTTTTTGAACCATATATTGAACCTGCTGTTTGGAGGCATTTCCGTTGCCAACTACAGATTTTTTTATTTCTCGCGGTGAGTACTCCATAATTTTTATTTTGCTTTGCTCCAGCAAAAATAGGATAACTCCTCTGACATGTCCGAGTGTAAATGCAGATTTTATGTTCTTCCCATAAAAAATCGTTTCAACTGCTGCAATATCCGGTTTGTATTTCTCGATTACTTTTTTGAGTTCAGTATAAACTATTATTAATCGTTCAGACAAAGATTTTGCAGGATTTATTTTGATTACATCACATCCGGCAGCAACGACCTTGTTTTTTTCTAGCTGGAGAATTCCATATCCACAATATCTACTGCCCGGATCAATTCCTAAAATTATCAATCTTCAGATAACCTTTTCATTGTTTCGTCAGAAACTTCCAGGTTTGAATATATTTTTTGAACATCATCCAAATCATCTAATTTATCTATTAATCTAAAAAGTTTTTCAGCTACTTTATCTGCATTTATTGTATTTTTTGGCACTCGGGTCAGTTCTGCTTTTTCGACATTATAACCTGCGGATTCAAGATTCTGCAGCACAGTATGAAGTTCGGAATAAGGAGTATAAATTT
>CAYWPW010000284.1:0-3160 GCA_964460095.1 uncultured Candidatus Cloacimonadota bacterium | reverse complement strand
AAAAATGATCTGGAAAAAAGGAAAAAGAAACCGGATAAGAGAAATATCCAAAAATATAAGAATAAAGGAGCATCTCGTGAGTAATACTACACAAAAAAAAATCAATGTGAAATTGGACGAAAAAGTTGGTGAAGGAGTTTATGCAAATTTCTTTATGATCACCAATTCACCATCAGAATTTATTATTGATTTCGGCAGGATTGTACCAGGAATTCCCGGTGCAAAAATTTACAGCAGAATTTTTACAACTCCCCAGCATGCAAAACAGCTTTTAAAGATTTTAGAGAGGAATGTGGAAAATTTTGAGAAACAGCACGGTGAAATTAAAATACCAGGAAAACCGGATGAAAAAGAAATCGGCTTTAAAAACGTGGGACAAAATTCTTGACTGCTGGAGTCCTAAAAAATCTTTTGAACATCCTAAAAGTATTTATTATCTAAGATATTAAGGAGTTTAATCTTATGAAAAATAGAAAGCTTCGGGGTTTAATTATCGCTGTTGTTCTAATTGTAACAGCATATTTTATTGCTCCTCTGATTATTCCCAACCTTCCGGCATTCTGGACTGAAAAGCGGCTAAAGCTGGGATTAGACCTTCAAGGTGGTTCGCAAATCCTTTTGGAAGTTGATTATTCCGAACTGGAAATTTCGGAAAAAGAGAAAGAAGATGCAGTTAAAACTGCTTTAGAGATCATCAGGAATCGTATAGACCAGTTTGGTGTTTCCGAGCCTTCCATCCAGAGAGTCAGCAATAACAGGATTATTATCCAGCTTCCCGGCTTGAAGGATCCTACCAGAGCAAAAGCTCTTATTGGAAAAACTGCTCTGCTGGAATTTAAGCTTCTGGCTGAAGCTGATAAAATCAATAATTCTTTAGACAATCTAAACAAATACTTCGATGAGAATATCGAGAATTATCCTGAACTGGAAAAATTCATAGCACTTGAAGATGAAGCTGCTACAGATATCCTGGAAACAGAGGAAATTGAAACTGATGAGGAAAAAGAAGAAATCGGCAGTACTTTTTCAAACTTGATTTCTCACGATGATATTTTCGGCTATATTGCTTTTAAAGATATTGCCTTTTTCAAGGAACTCCTAAAAGATAAAGAATTTTTAAAACACATTCCATCTGGAATTCAAATCGCTGTAGGTAAAGAAGATAGAAATGATATGTATGCTCCTCGCAGAATATTTTTCCTGCATGAAAAACCAGAAATAACCGGTCAATACCTGGAGAAAGCTTCTGTGAAAATTGGTCAGGGTTATTCTCCCAAAGATCAAGGTCCTTATGTCTCACTCACATTTACAAAGGCAGGTTCAAAGAAATTCGCCATAGTTACTGGTCAGAATATCAAAAGAAAACTGGCAATTGTGCTTGATAATATTGTTTATTCCGATCCTGTTATCCAGGAAAAAATTATGGGCGGCGAGCCCAGTATCACCGGTATTCCTTCTATTGAAGATTGTCAGGACCTGGTAATTATATTAAATGCAGGTAAATTGCCTGCACCTGTTAATATCATTGAAGAAAGAACTGTGGGACCCACTCTGGGCTCGGATAGTATCAAAGCCGGTATTTTAGCTGCGATAATCGGCATGACTATAGTAGTACTATTTATGATAATCTATTATGGAATGTCCGGATTGCTGGCTGATATTGCAGTGATAGTAAATATTGGATTCATCCTGGCTGTACTGACTATGTTTGAAGCAACTCTTACAATGCCCGGTATTGCCGGAATGATCTTAACAATTGGTATGGCTGTTGATGCTAATGTGCTGATTTTTGAGAGAATTCGTGAAGAACTGAAATCCGGTAAAACTGTCAGGTCGGCAGTAGATTCCGGGTTCAGAAGAGCATTGATAACAATTCTCGATGCCAATATCACGACTCTTATCACAGCTCTGGTGCTTTACCAGTTTGGAACAGGACCCATCAAAGGATTTGCAGTAACTCTTTCCATCGGAATTGTTGGTTCAATGTTTGCTGCGATAATATTGCTGAAAGGTATTTTTGATGGTTTCATTACAAACGTAAATAGAAAGAAGCTGAGTATCTAAGGAGGATTAATGAGATTTTTTGGTGAAACTAAAATTGATTTTATTGGAAAGCGAAAGCTCGCTTTTGCAATTTCCATCTTTGTAATATTGGTCGGAATAATCTTCCTTATAATGAATGGCGGACCGAAATACAGCATTGATTTCACTGGCGGGATTTCTTTGGAACTGGATATCACTCCTGTTAATGCAGATGGAAAAGTAATCGCAATCCAGGAAATCAGGGATGTGCTGATGGCAAACGGAATAGAAGATGCTGAAATGCAGGACATTAAAGGAGCTGATAATCGTAACCTGATATTGATCAAAACCAAAACAGGTGAAAATAAAGCACAGACAATTCTGGATATTATTAAAAACAATTTTCCCAATAATGTTGAGCCTGTAAGTTTCATCAGGCTGCAGGAAGAAGTTGGTCCAAAAATCGGTTCAGAGCTGAAGGAGAAAGCTTTGCTCGCAATTTTCTGGGCACTTGTAGGAATTATTCTTTACATCTGGTGGCGCTTTGAATTTACTTTTGGTCTGGCTGCTGTTACCGCACTTTTCCACGATATTCTTATTACAGTCGGTATCTTTTCCATTTTCGGCAAGGAAATTAGTTTGTCTATTGTGGCTGCTCTTCTGATGATCGTGGGATACTCATTGAACGATACGATTGTTGTGTTCGACAGGATTCGTGAAGACCTGAAAATCTACAGAAGAGAATCTTATGCCAGTGTGATAAATCACAGTATCAACGAAACTCTCAGTAGAACTATTATTACATCTTTAACTACTTTTGTGGTTGTTCTCAGCCTTTATATTTTTGGAGGGACAGTTATTCGCGATTTTGCTTTTGCGATTCTTATCGGAATAATTGTAGGTACATATTCATCGATTTTCATTGCCAGCCCCATCCTGGCGGAACATTTCACCAGAAGACAAAAAAGATTGGGATTGAAGAGAAGATAGATATAACTCGTTCTATAGTTTAAAACCCGAGTCGGGTTGAGCACAACTCGACTCGGGTTTTTTCGTTTCCAAAACTTCGGAAGTTTTTTTATGCTCCTTGAAAAAGAGTTTCTTTAATCATACCCAACTCGCACTTCGTTACGAGTCA
>CAYWPW010000283.1:0-3183 GCA_964460095.1 uncultured Candidatus Cloacimonadota bacterium | reverse complement strand
AAAATTGTGAATATCAAAAAAGGACAATTTCTGGCACCTGAAGATATGAAACTGATTGTGGAAAAAGTTACATCACAAAATAATGAACAAATCCTCTTAACAGAAAGAGGAACTTGTTTTGGTTATCACAATCTGGTTGTGGATTTCAGAAGTTTCGATATTATGAAAAAACTCGGTTATCCGGTTGTTTATGATGTAACTCACAGTTTACAAAAACCAACTTCAGATAAAACAACAGGGGGAACTCCGCAATATGCTTTGATGATGGCAAAAGCCGCTCTGGCAACGGGTAAAGTAGATGGCTTGTTTATCGAAACACATCCCAATCCAAAAAAAGCTTTGAGTGATGCTGCAACAATGCTGCCACTTGATGATATTCCAAAATTTTTAGATGAATGTTTAAAAATCAAGGAGATTTCATGAAAGATTACTCACAAATTAAACTGCTTATATTGGACTGTGATGGAGTGTTATCTGATGGGAAAGTTGTTTACGGGGATAATGAAATCGAATTGAAAAGCTTCTCAGCTAAAGATGGATTAGGGATAAGAATGCTTTCTTTTTCTGAAATAAAAGTAGCAATCATTACTGGTCGGGAATCCCAAGCATTAATTCGAAGATGTAAAGATTTAAGAATAGAATATCTCTTTCAAAAAACCAGAAATAAACTAGTAAAAACGGAAGAAATATTGAAAAAATTAAAGTTAACCTGGCAAAATGTTGCTTATATGGGTGATGATTGGAATGATTATCCAGCACTTAAAAAAGCATATTTCTCAGCTGTTCCGAATGATGCAAATGAAGATATTAAAACAAAAGTAGATTTTATTGCGAATTCCAAAGGTGGGGAAGGTGCTGTGAGGGAGTTTATAGATTTTATCTTAAAGAAACAGGGAAAATATGAAAAAGCTGTGGCAGATTTCATCGAGCATCTTGAAAGTTCGTAGTTTCGTTTTAATTGCCTTTTTAATTTCCTGTAGCCAAACAGAAGAAAACCTGTCTTCACAGAAAAGCGATGAAATCCCGGACCAGCAAAGTGATTATGTTACTATTATCACAACTAATAAAGAAATAATCGAACAGGAAATCACTGCTATTCATATTGATAGATATACCAAAAAAAAGCTGACTATTGCAGATACGGTTTTCGTGAAAAATTTTACTCCTGCAGGTGAACTTCAATCCACAATTTATTGTGATAAAGCAGAAATCGATGATGTGAAAAATATTCTAATCGGAATAGGAAATGTGGTAGTTACAGATGAAAATGGGGATAATGGAATTTTGAAAACTCCTTATCTTATCTGGAATAGGAATAATGACGAACTTCTTGCAAAAGATGGAGTTACATTAATCCGAAAAGAAAGTGTTTTGCGTGGCTTGGAAATGGTTACAGATATCAATCTGGAAAAAGTCACAATAATTAAAGTATCTGCTGAAGGAAAAATTTCCGATGAAAAAATCGATTGGTAATCCAGTTAGAATTTTCATTGTTTTTCTTTTTCTTCTCTTCTCAGATATACTGTTTTCAGATGAAAATGATCTTCGTCCTTACAGGTTGATTAACGCAGATACTTTGATCGTTAATAAAATTAATGAAGAATATGTTACCGATTTGATTGGTAATGTACACTTTTTTTATGGAGAGACAGAATTTTTTTCTGATTTTGCAAAATTGTACGAAAAAAAGAAAATTTCAATCTTAACAGGTAATGTAAAAGTTTTTGATGACTCCTTGAGTTTATTTGCAGATAAAGTAAAGTATCTTCGTTTAAATGAAGAATTGATATTAAAAGATAATGTATTTGTGGAAGAAGCTCATCAGGATTCTACGATTAGAACTTTTAAGGCAAAAAAAGTAGATTACTTTCGGGATAAAAAAGAGTTTTATGCATTTGATGATGTATTTGTTTATGATGAACGGAAAAAATTGAATGGTAGTTGCGGGAAGTTGGTTTATTTTTTAAATGATGGTTACGGATATCTGATTAAAAGTCCAATTCTAAATTCTCAGGATGAGGATTCATTAAAAATTTCCGCAGAAAAAATTGAATACTACAAAAATTTTAAGAAAGTCGTGGCAATATTCAACACAAAAACCGAATCAAAAGATTTTACTGTTACAAGTGATTTTTTGATTTATTTTGACGATGAGAATAAAGCGATTTTTCTGGGAGAACCAAAATTTTATTCTGAGTTTGCAGATGCCTCTGCTATAGAATTCAGGATTTTTTTTGATAATCAGAAAATAAAAAAAGCAGAATTACAGGATTCTTGCCGTATCGATTTTAAGTCTAAAGAAGGGAAAGCAAAGCGTAATTGGATTTTAGCAGATTTTATTGAAATGCATTTTGAAGATGGTATCATCAATTTCTGTGAATCTGCCGGCAATGTCGATTCCTATTTTCAGCAGGACAAAAATGAGAAAGAAGATTTTTTAATAAATAATTCTCAGAGTGAGAAACTTTTAATTTATCTGAAATCCGGAAATGAGATTGAGAAAATTGTGATGAAAAACCAGGTGAACGGTTTGTATAAATTTGAAAATAAATAAAGTACAATCATTCCCAACTTGCACTTCGTTGTGAGTCAAGTCTGATTGAATTCGTGGATTGAAAACTGTTTCAATCCCAACTCACGGTTCGCTGCAAGTTAAGTCGGATGAAATTTTCGGCATTATTTATTCCAACTTTCTAAGAAAAATAAAAATATCAAATAAATCAATTGACAATAAAGTATTATTTTTTAAAAATAAAACAGAAATGAATAGAATTGAAACTAAAAATTTAGTAAAAATTTATGGAAAAAAACGAGTTGTTAATAACGTAAGTATAGATATCAAACAAGGTGAAATTGTTGGTATTTTAGGACCGAATGGAGCAGGTAAATCAACTACTTTCTATATGATCCTTGGTTTGATAAAACCGAATAAGGGACGCGTTTTATTCAATGATGATGATATCGTGAAATTACCAATGTATAAGCGTGCTCAATTGGGAATCGGATATTTAGCTCAGGAACCTTCAATTTTTCATAAATTAACTGTTGAACAGAATATAATGGCAATTCTGGAAACAATAAAACTCTCCAAAAAAGAAAGAAAACAAAAACTGGAAGAATACTTGGCAGAGCTGGATTTGACGAGTTTGGCAAAACAAAAGGCTTATACACTTTCCGGTGGTG
>CAYWPW010000282.1:0-3198 GCA_964460095.1 uncultured Candidatus Cloacimonadota bacterium | reverse complement strand
AGGAAAATCCGGTCCGTGTTCTGCACCAATCAAAGCCAACCTGATCGGAATGAAAAATGACTTTCCTTTAATTCCCAGTTTTTCCATAGATTTATTTTGTAGTTCAAGAATATCTTCTTTTGACCAATTTTCTTTTTTATAAAACTCATCTATCCAGTATTTATAAATTTTTTGAGAATTTTCATCGAGTATTATTTTTTTAGCTTCTTCGCTTAATTTCAAATCAAAGTAGTATTGTTTAGAATGCCCGACAATATCAGAAAGTTTGGAAACTCGCATCCTGGCATTAGCAATTACTTTCAGATATTTGTCCTTATCTGTGATGTCGATACCTGTTTTCTCAAAGAAAGATTGAGATTTATCAGCGATGTATATCAAATCGAGAGAGCGGATGTAATGTCCGTTCATCCAATTCAGTTTTTCCACATCGAAAACAGCTCCAGCTTTGGTGATTCTTTTCATTGAAAATTCTTTTTCCAATTCCTCCAGAGTAAAAAGTTCCCTATCTCCTTTTGGATGCCAACCCAAAAGTGCAATAAAGTTAAGAAGAGCTTCCGGCAAATATCCCTTTTCCAGATAATCTTCTACAGCCACATCTCCCTGACGCTTACTGAGTTTGCTTTTATCAGGGTTCAATAACAAAGGCAGATGAGCCATTTTGGGAGGTTTCCAGCCGAATTGTTCATAAAGTAAAAGATGTTTGGGAACACTGGAAAGCCATTCCTCACCACGAATCACATGAGTAATTCCCATCAAATGATCATCAACAACATTTGCCAGATGATAAGTAGGAAATCCATCCGACTTGATTAAAATTTGGTCATCAACCATTTTCCAGGGGAAAGTAACTTTTTCACGCACAATATCATAAAAAGTAATTTCACCTTCCTGCGGAACTTTCAGCCGAACTACAAAAGGTTTTCCCTCATCAAGACGTTTTGCTCTTTCTTCTTTGGAGAGCTTTCTGCACCTGCCGTCATATTTTGGGTCGATTCCTTTTGCTCTCTGTTCTTCTCGCATTTTGTCCAGATCATCTGATGAACAAAAACAGTAATAAGCAGCATCTTTTTCAATTAGCTCATCGATATATTTTTTATAGATCTCGGTTCTTAAAGATTGATAATAAGGACCAACAACACCATCTTTTTCCGGACCTTCATCAAATTCTAATCCAACATCTTTGAGGGTTTGAATCAATTTTTCAGCAGCTCCTTCTATGAAACGAGTTCGGTCTGTATCTTCAATTCTGAGAATAAATTTTCCTGCTGTTTTCCTGGCATAAAGATAATCATAAAGTGCGGTTCTTAACCCGCCAACATGCAAAAAACCGGTTGGACTGGGAGCGAATCTTACTCGAATTTCAGAGTTCATGAAATATCCTCAAATTAATTATTTTTTTCTAAAAATATATTTGTAGAATTAGTGTCAATAGGAAAGTAAAAATCGGAATATCCAATATCCAATATCAAATTTTATCCACGAATTACACAAATTAGCACGAATTTTTGGATATATATTTCAAGCTAAAAACAATCCTTGAAAAGGCTTCTTTCAAAAAACTTCTTCATGCTTAGCATTTTCAAGGTTACTTTAACAAGTGCAAGTAGCCATTGAAAGAGACATTTTCAGAGTGTCTTTAGTTAGCACTTTCAAGGTTTCATTCAGGTTTTAGTATCATCTCAATCCGTGAACACGTGAATCCGATAACACGAGAACACGGGAAACCCTGATCCCAGAACACTGAATCCAGAACTTTAAATTCAAGTTCTACAGAAAACTCTTGACGTTTATTATCATAAAAACTTTTATCTTCCCACAATAAACTAAAAAAAATGGAGGAAGTTATGAAAAAGTTGTTATCAATTTTTGTTGTATTAATTTTTGTTTTTACTTGCTTTGCCACCACAATTTATGACGTTCAGTACACCACAGTTGCAGGGGATGGAACTTATCCGTCATTACTTGAAGGAGAAATAGTAACGCTCTATGGAATCGTTACTGGAGCTGGTTATTATTCCTCTGGAAGTAGTAATAGATTTTTTCTCTCTGATCCAGAAGGTGGTGCTTGGAAAGGTGTTTTTATTTTTAACTATGATTTCATTGTTGAAATGGGTGATGAAGTTGAAGTTTCTGGAACTGTTCTAGAATATTACGGATTGACAGAAATAACTAGTGTTTCAGATGTAACTATTCTCAGTTCAGGCAATCCAGTTCCGGAGCCGATTATCGTAGAAACAGGTAATTTAATCGATCCGGTCGATGCAGAGCAATATGAAGGATGTTTAGTGAATCTGCAGGATGTAACAGTAACAGAAGAACAGATTGAATACGGACAGTGGTATGTGAGTGATGGAACTGGGGATTGCCAGATGGATGATGCATTTTTTCAACTTGAGAATGTGGTACCACCTATTGTTATTGTTTTTGGAGATGTTTGGGCTAGTTTAATTGGACTGGTTGATTATTCTTTTGAAGAATATGGTGTTAATCCGCGAACACCGGAAGACATGGTTCATGATGCAGGAACCGGTGGAGGAATTGTTCCCTCTGTTAAAGAGTTGATCGGTAATTATCCCAATCCATTCAATCCGGTAACTACAATTGAATTTTCTCTGGATAATCCCTGCTTTGTCAGCATCGATATTTTCAATATCAAAGGCGAAAAAATTAAAACTCTTGTTCAAGCTGATTTTGAAGCTCAAGTACATCAGGTAGTTTGGAACGGAGAAAATGATAATGGGATTCCGGTTTCCAGCGGTGTTTATTTCTACGAAATGAATACTGGAGATTACACCTGCGTTAAAAAGATGATCCTGATGAAGTAAACCTTGCGAACGGTTGTGAGACTTCTTGCTTTTCTTGACCTTCGCAACGGTTTATATAAAAAATAGCTCGTTCTTTCAACCGTCTCGGTTGAAAGACAGGTTTGAGACAACCGTCCCTGTAGGAATATTATTCAACACTGAGACGGTTTAAACAACAATGGAATTTGAGAGATCCCCAGTCAAACTGAGGATGACAGATGAAAAGGTATATCAAGAAGAAGAACCTCTTAAACCTTTTCAAGGTTCATAAGGAAGGACTCGATTCGGATATTAAAACCAATACAAAAACAAAAAGTTTATTCGCGTATTTCGCGGGTAAATTATTATGGAGGAAAGGATGAAAAAATTCTGCAAAAAAGTATTCTGGTATGGT
>CAYWPW010000281.1:0-3200 GCA_964460095.1 uncultured Candidatus Cloacimonadota bacterium | reverse complement strand
GGATATTCTGCATTTACTCTTTCTTCATTCAGAATATTAAGTATTTTAAAAGGAAGTCTATTCAAAGGAAGACAGAAAAGCGGTTTCAGGAACGCCCTGGTTCTTTTCCAGTTCGCAATATCTATCCTGGTAATTTTGTGCACGATCATTACCATGCAGCAAATGAATTTCATCAGCAAAAAGAAACTGGGATTCAATAAAGAACAAATGTTGGTAATTGAAAGAGCTTACATTCTGAAAGATCAGCTTCCAATATTCAAAGAAGAAATATCCAAATTCTCATCAGTTCAATCTGCCAGTGCAGTTTTTTCTGTACCGGGTTCCTGTTCGGATGGAAGTATGTTCAACAAAGACAATAATACTCCCGACGAGTTATATCATTTCTACCGTTTATGTGGTGATTATGATTATTTTGAAACGATGGGAATCGAGCTGGCAGAAGGAAGGTATTTTTCTTCTACAATAGAATCCGATAAATCTGCGATCATTATCAATGAAGCAGCCGTTAAAGAACTAGGTTATGAAAATCCTATCGGCAGGATAATCCTCGAACCTGGTTCTGATGAAAAACTCACGATCATTGGAGTTGTGAAAGATTTTCACAACAATTCTCTGCGAGATGAAATATCTCCCATGATGATATTCCATCCAGACGTCTGGTACAAAGAATTGATGGCTGTTCGCATCAATATCAAAGACGTCTCAGGAACAATTAAAATGCTAGAAGAGAACTGGCATGAACTGGCTGGAGATCAGCCGTTTGAATATTTCTTCATGGATTCCTATTTTGATAACCTGCATCGATCAGAACTGATGACCAGCAAGTTCTTCACCATCTTTGCTTCGCTGGCGATATTCATCGCTTGCTTAGGATTGTTCGGATTGGCAGCTTTCACTGCCGAACAGAAAACAAAAGAGATCGGAGTACGCAAAGTATTGGGAGCTTCCGTTCCCAGTATTGTATCGATCCTACTCAAACAATTCACACGCTGGGTTATCTTTGCCAATATTATTGCCTGGCCGATCGGTTATTACATCATGAAAAGCTGGCTGCAGAATTTTGCCTACCGCATCGAATTGAATGTAAGTTATTTCATTTTATCAGGATTGATCACACTTCTTATCGCAGTTACAACTGTTAGTTATCTAGCAGTAAATGCCGCGAATAAAAATCCGATAAGAGCACTAAAGTACGAATGATGAATTATAAATTAAAATGTGAAATTGAATTTAAGTGGAGATCAAAAAATGAAAAAAAATATTTTTTGTTTAGTATGGCTTTTAATAGCTCTTCTTTTATCCGCAAGTGTTGATTCTAATACACCAGCAGGAAAAAGAGCAAATGAGATCATTGAATTATTGAACGGAGAAAGTTCTTATAAACTCGAAGATTATATTAATGAGAACTTTGCAGATAGATTCAAAAATGCCTTTCCGATTTCTGCACATACCGATTTTTTTCAGAGAACACAAACTATGTATGGGAAGTTGCAGGTTTTTGAAATCACGAAATCTACTGATGAAGAAATTAGATTGATTTTAAAAGCAGAAGATAAAGATTCCTGGTTGGAACTGACAGTAAATGTTGAATTGACTGAACCTAATAAGATTTCAGCATTGTTTTTTCGGCCTATTCCAAAACCCGAAAATAAAATTTCAAGCAAAGAAAACAAGATTTCCAATTTCGATGACCTGCATAAATATTTATCTGCAAAAGCAGAAAACAACAAATTTTCTGGTGTTGTCTTGATAGCAAAAGATGAAGAGATCCTTTTCCATAAAGCCTATGGATTTGCCAATAAAAGCCTTAATATCCAAAATAAAAAAGATACTAAATTCAATATTGGGTCATTAAATAAAATCATAACCAGTATCGCCATTGCTCAACTTATGGAACAAAATAAACTGAATGTTGATGATACGATCGGTAAATTTCTGACAGGATTTCCACCAGCTGCTGCTGATAAGATTACCATCAGACATTTGCTTCAAATGAGATCTGGTTGGGGTGATTATTGGGATAATGAAGTTTTTCTATCGCAATGGCAATCACTGAAGAATCTTTCGGATTACATCGATTTCATAAAAAAAATGCCCTTGGAATTTGAACCCGGTGAGCGTATGATTCACAGTAATACAAGTTTTGAGGTTCTGGGAGCTATTATCGAAGAAGCATCGGGAATGGATTATTATGATTATGTAAGAGAGAATATTTATCAACCAACCAAGATGATTAATTCAGATTCTTTTGGTAAACACGAAGTTATAGAAAACCGTGCAATTGGTTATACAAATTCATTTGATTCGGGCACTAAAAATAATTTTAAAAAAAACAATCTATTAAATCCTCCTCTTAAAGGAACCCGGCAGGAGGTGGATTTTCAACTGCTGGAGATATGTTGAAATTTGCCCGTGCTCTTAAAAACAATAAGCTTCTGACACCCGAATATACAAATTTCCTGATGAATCGTTTTGAAGGGGAAAAAGAAAATCCGTTTTCGAATAATGGTACTGCAAAATGGGCAGGTGCATCAATGGGAGTGAATGCTTTTCTGGGAATTGATTTGGAAAATGATTTCATCTATATTGTCTTATCCAACTATGATCCTCCCGCAGCTTTAGATGTTGGGGAAAAGATCATTGAACTGATGAAGAACAATAAAAATTAAAAAGATGTGAATATGTTTAAAAATTATTTTAAAGTAGCATTTCGTAATATTATGCGAGATAAAGCTCATGCAACTATCAATATTCTTGGTCTGGCCGTAGGTTTGGCTGCCTGTATCATTATAAGCCTCTGGATTCTGAATGAGCTAAGTTACGACAAATTCAATGAAAATTTGGACCAAATTTATAATGTACCATCCAAGACTTTTTATGGAAGTAGTGAAAGCATGTCCACCGGAACGCCGCCCATGGTGGGACCAACTCTTAAGGAGCAATATCCAGAAATTAACAATTCTGCCCGGCATGTGAACGGTGCAGTTGATATCTCGATTAGTTATGAGAATAAAGTTTTTAAAGAAGCTGTCCAATTAGCTGATCCTGAAATTTTTGAGGTTTTCACTTTTCCATTTGTAGTTGGAAGTCACGAGAAAGCGAAAAACAATAATTTCACAATTGCTTTTTCAGAATCAAAAGCAAAGAAATATTTTGGGAATGAAAATCCAATTGGAAAAACAGTACTTCTGGATAATAAA
>CAYWPW010000280.1:0-3217 GCA_964460095.1 uncultured Candidatus Cloacimonadota bacterium | reverse complement strand
AAAATACCTGAAAGCAGTCGTGATGATAATTCACACTCCTGCGAAACTTAAGTTATTAATTTTCATTATTCAATATTAAATTTTCATTATTCAATGTTAAATTTTCAATTCTCATTTCATCTTATCTCTCGGATGATAGCGATATTCCTCAATAATAAAATTCCGATCGATGTTGGTATAAATCTGGGTGGTATTTATGCTGGCATGACCCAAAAGCTGTTGCACAGAGATTAAATTTGCTCCACCTTCCAAAAGATGTGTAGCAAAGCTGTGGCGGAATGTATGAGGAGAAACATGTTTTTTTATTCCAGCTTCCAGGGATATTTTCTGAATTATTTTCCAGACTCCCATTCTGCTCATTTTTCTACCGAATTTGTTTAAGAAAAGAACTGCTGTTTCTTTACCCTTTTTGAGACTTACTCTTCCATTCTTGTAATAATTTCTCACAAAATCAAACGATTCCTGAGCAATTGGTACAAATCGCTGCTTACCACCTTTTCCCATAACTGTCACAACTCTCTCATTCCAAAAAATATCATGAATCGAAAGATTAATAGTTTCCGAAATACGCAATCCGCTGGCATACATCAATTCAAACATTGCTTTGTTACGCATCCCCAGAGCAGTATCTGTAGAAATGCAATCTAAAAATTTATTCATCTCTTTGATGTTGAGTACATCAGGAAGTTTTTGGGTGTATTTAATGGGAGGAATTTCGTTAAAGTTTAATGAAATTTCAATATTTTCTTCTTTGAGAAATTTGAAAAAAGCCTTTAATGAACTTCTTTTGCGGGCGACGCTGGAACTCAAAATTCCTATTTCCTGAAGATTTACAAAATAGTTCACAACATCTTCTTTGGAAATTTGTTCAGCTTCTTTATGTATGAAACACAAAAAATCCGATACATCATGATAATAGGCTTCCACGCTATTTTGGGAAAGTCCTTTCTCCACTTTCAAATGATATTGAAAGCTATTTAAATATGCCATATTATGAGGGGAAATAACATTATCAATTTTCATTAATTTTACCATAGAGTCATTTTCTTGTTCCCATGCTCCCGCGGAGGTAAAGGTAAGAAAGAGAAGCAGAAGCTTCTGGAGTTAGCACCTTCCAAACTAAAAAGTTCGGAAGGAGGAAAAACGAGGTAACACAAAGTTTCCCCTCTTTTGCAAAGAGGGGTTAGGGGAGTTAAAAAATAACATCTCATACTACTTCTTTTCTTCCTCTTCATCATCAATAATTGTGAATTCAGCATCGATCGGAACTTCTTTTTCCGAATCAAGTTTAGAAGAAGAAAATTTTCTCTTTTTCCTTCTAAAATAGAGATACAAAATTATTAATAATGGAATCGAAATAAACCAGAACCTTATTCCGTAAACAATGATAAATCTGGAAAATCTGATAATAATGAAAAAAACAAGAAACCAGGTAATATATCTAATAAAAAAGTTCAAAAACCTGTTCATTGTTTTTCCTCTAAAAGCTGACGAAATCCGGGTGAAAAAACAGATTGCGAGTTAGTTTTAAGGAATTCGGTAATCATAACATTTCTTTCTTCTCTATCATATGTCAATTGGGTTAGTTTCAAAAGGGCATAATCAGCCAAAATCTCATTTTTGAATTCCTGCGAAAAAATGATTTCAGCTTGAAAAAAATCACCGGATTGCCAAGCCCAATCTCCAGCCAGAATCAGCATCTCTTCATTTTGAGTTTCTTCGTAAATGGAAAAAAGCAGATTGATTGCTTCCTCAATTTTATAGAGTTGTCTTTTCCGGAAGGCATCCAAAAAATCCTCCCGGGTTGTTCCCTGTAAATTTGTTGTAATCAAAGAAAATAACAAAGCATTATTTACAAGTTCATTTTCCGGAATATTTATGATAAGCTCTCCCAGCAGACTATCAGCAGCTTCGTCATTTTCCATCTCTGCAATCAGAAATGCATAATAATAACCTAGTTTAAAAATTTCAGAACCTTGCTCTTCTTCATAAAGAAGATTTTTTAATTTCTCTTTTCCTGATTCCAAATGATCCGTCATAATCAAAAAATGGATGATTTCAAATTCAACTTCCTTTTGCTCTTTCTGATTATGAGTATAGAACTTAGCTTCATACAAGTAGTTAAGAATCAGCTCATTTGATTCATTCTGGCGAATAGCAATATCTGCTAATATTTCCCTGCAAAAACGATTTGCTTTTGTACGATAACGGTATTTAACCTTCTGCAACTCTTTATCATTATAAATTTGTAAGAGGATCTTTTCTGCTTCTTCCAAATTGTTTTGTAAAATAAACATCTGAGCGATTTTTATTCTTGCATCTGCAATCAAATTCGGTTCCTTTATTTTCTGAATGTACTGATTGTAAGCCTGCTCAGCAACATCATAATTATCCGCTGCAAACAGCTCATCAGCATAATTTCGGAGTTTATTCTTATCGAGCAAATCATATTGCAAAAGTGCTTTTTCATATTTTCCAATATAAGCCAATGAAAGAGCCACAACCTCAATCACCTGTTCATTTTCGGAATTTCCTGCAAATTCCTCAACAGCTTTTACCTGTTTTTCATCATCATTTAGAATCCTTTTAACCTGGTTTATCACATAATGAAAATATGATTTATTCTGCTCAAGATGCTTCAAATACTCCTGAATGGCTTTATCGTACTCTTTTACGTTCTGATAATTTGCTGCCAATTCTCTTGTAAACAGGTATTCATCTCCTGCGATATTTCTGGCTTTAATTTGAATTTTTATGGCATTTTCATTTTGTCTATTCTGCTCAAAAACAGAAGAAATAACTCGATAATAATTGATTTTCCCGGAATTGTCTTTTAAGAAATTTTTAGCTAAATTATAAGCTTTTGCCGGTTTTCCTTTGCGGATCAAAATTGTAATCCTCAAAGTGGTTTGATCGATTTCAGGAAAAATACCTTGATGCTTATCCAAAAGATTTTCTGCTTTCTCAAGTTTGGAGGTAATGAGAAAGTTATTTATAAGTTTGCGAACGACTCTGTAATCGATTGGATATTTTTCCAAAATGATTTCATAAATCTCATTTGCTTTTTCGTACTGTTTTCTTTTTGTAAGATTATCTGCTTGTTTGAGATAAATCGTTTTCTCATCATATTGGGACAATAAACTGATGGAGAAAATCAGTAATAAAAATATGAATTTGATTTTAATAAACTTCATTATTAATTTCTCATCTTTAATTT
>CAYWPW010000279.1:0-3242 GCA_964460095.1 uncultured Candidatus Cloacimonadota bacterium | reverse complement strand
GGATTTATGATTTGTCCAAATTTTAAAAAGGAGGAGTTCATGGCACTGAACCCGGAAGCCAAGAAGGCGATCATGGTAGAGTTTAAACTCCATGATTCTGACACTGGATCACCAGAGGTCCAAGTTGCACTGCTTACGCAAAGAATTAAAGATATTACCGAACATCTTAAGATTCACAAAAAAGATTTTCACTCAAGAAGAGGTCTGCTGAAGCTGATTGGTCAAAGACGAAGATTGCTTGATTACATTCAGCGGAAAGACATCAAGCGTTACAGGAAGTTGATTAAAGAACTTGGATTGAGAAAATAGATTATATTGCGAAGACTGCCTTCGCAATATTTTTCGTTTTGGATGGGATCTTGAGCAATATGCTAAACTCAATTCAACCTGGTTTTAGTCTATTGCTTTTTATTCCCGCCAAAATTTATATCAAAACAAAGGAATTAACTTTTGAAAAATTTAACAAATTATTCTAAAAAAAGGGGAGTAAATGAACAATTTTGACATTAAGAAAAAAACAATTGAAATTGCCGGCAGACAGTTAACAATCGAAACTGGCAGAATGGCTAAACAGGCCAATGGTGCAGTTTT
Organism: uncultured Candidatus Cloacimonadota bacterium; assembly: GCA_964460095.1. Classification (GTDB taxonomy): domain Bacteria; phylum Cloacimonadota; class Cloacimonadia; order Cloacimonadales; family TCS61; genus JABMPU01. The sequence goes on along the minus strand of CAYWPW010000279.1, from coordinate 2,651 downwards.
TGTAACTTATGGAGAAACAAGTATTCTGGTTACAGCTACTGCAGCTAAAGAAGCTAGGGAAGGAATTGATTTCTTTCCATTAACCGTAGATTTTATAGAAAAAATGTATGCTTCCGGTAAAATCCCGGGCGGATTTTTTAAACGAGAAGCAAGACCAACAACAGATGCAACCTTGAACGCCCGTTTGATCGACCGAACTCTCAGACCACTTTTTCCGAAAGGATTCAGAAATTCTATTCATGTGGTGATTACAGTTTTATCTTATGATGGTAAAAATCCTCCGGGGAATCTGGGTATTTTAGCAGCTTCGGCTGCTCTATCAATTTCTGATATTCCATTTAGCGGACCTATTGCAGGAGCTAAAGTTGGAATTATCAATGATGAAATCGTGATAAATCCTGATACTGAACAGCTAAAACAAACTCAACTCGATTTGGATGTTGCCGGAACCGAAAGCTCCATTGTTATGATCGAAGCGGGAGCAAATGAAGTTACTGAAGAAAAGGTGATGGACGCAATCTATCAGGGACATGAGACAATCAAAAAAATCGTTGAATTCCAGAAAGAACTCATTTCCGAAGCTGGAAAAGAAAAGATGGAAGTAACTCTCGATATCACACCTGAAGACATTTTATCTAAGATTGAAAAAGAATTTGGAAAATCAATTGAAAAAGCTGCAAATATTCAGGGTAAACTTGAACGTTATGAAGCAGTGGAAAAGCTCAAAGAAAAAATCCTGACAAAGTTTTCGGAGGAAATTGGAGAAGAAACTTTCGGAGATTTAGAAAGATATTATAAGAATGCTTTTGAAGAAGTTTTCACGAAATTTGTCCGTCAGGCAATACTCTTCAATAATCATCGCGTGGATGGCAGGGGAATGGATGATATTCGCGAGATAACTTGTGAAATCGATGTTCTACCTCGAGTGCACGGTTCTGCACTTTTCACACGTGGAGAAACACAATCTCTGGGAACAGTAACTTTAGGCACTGGCAGAGATGAGCAAATTATCGATGGCTTGGAAGAGGAGTATAAAAAACCATATTTTCTTCATTATAATTTTCCACCGTTCAGCGTGGGAGAAGCTGGTTTCATGCGAGGTCCCGGTCGTCGCGAGCTTGGTCACGGAGCACTTGCAGAACGTGCTCTGCTGCCGATGATACCTTCTAAAGATGATTTCCCATACACTGTTCGTATCGTATCTGAAATCCTGGAATCCAATGGTTCTTCCTCGATGGCTACAGTTTGTAGCGGTACACTTGCTATGATGGCTGGTGGTATTCCCATCAAAAAACCAGTTGCCGGAATTGCAAATGGTTTAATTATGGAAGGTGATAAATTCGTTGTTCTCTCAGATATTATGGGATTGGAAGACCATCTTGGTGATATGGATTTCAAAGTTACCGGAACAAAAGATGGAATAACGGCAATGCAGATGGACATCAAAATTGAAGGCATTACAAAAGAAATAATGAAGATTGCTTTGGAAAAAGCAAAAATAGCGCGGTTTTTTATTTTAGATAAAATCATCGAAGCAATTCCGGAACCCAGAAAAGAACTCGCTGAAACAGCTCCCAGAATTGAATCATTCAAAGTCAATCCGAGCAAGATCGGTGAAATTATCGGTCCTAGCGGAAAAATGATAAAACATATCATTGAAATTTCCGGAGCTGAAATCGAAATCAAGGATGATGGCACTATTTTCATATCTTCACCAGATAAGCAATCCATAGAAAAAGCCAGAAAATTCATAAACGATATTTGCGCAGAACCGGTTATGAATCAAATTTATGAAGGAACAGTTACCCGCATCGAACCTTTTGGAGCTTTTGTGAAATTCATGAGCGGAACAAAAGACGGGCTCGTTCATATCTCTCAGCTTCATACTTCCAGGATCAATAGAGTTGAAGATATTGTGAAGATCGGAGATATTGTGAAGGTGAAATTTATTGGATTAGATCGCGGTAAGATCAAGGTTTCGATGAAAGGAGTGGATGGTAATCCTACTCCCAAACCAGGTTCTGCACAAACACAAAGTAGCTACAAAAAATATGATAATCGAGACAGTAGAGATAATCGTCATAATAGATATGATAAAAAAAGATATTAAGAGGAAAAACAAATGAATCTCATCGAAAAAATCCAAAACAAAACAGCAGTTATCGGAGTTGTCGGTTTGGGTTATGTTGGCTTGCCAATGGCTGTAACCGTAGCCAGAAAGGGATTCAAAGTTATTGGTGTGGATGTGAGTGAATATGCTGTTACTCATGTAAATGCGGGTGATAATTACATTGGTGATGTAGATGACGCTGAATTGAAAAAGCTGGTGAAAAATGGGTTGTTAAAAGCTACTTTCGATTATGGAGAGATGAAAGATGCTGATGTTATTATGATTGCGGTTCCCACACCATTAGATAAATATCAGCAACCGAATTCATCTTATATACGTGCATCTGTAAATTCTTTATCGGAAAACATCTCGGAAGATACTCTTGTTATCCTGGAAAGTACAACCTATCCGGGAACTACAGAAGAAATTCTTGTACCCTCTTTCGAAGATAAAGGATTTGAAGTTGGAAAAAACATTTTTATTGCTTTTTCTCCTGAACGAGTTGATCCGGGAAATAAAGATTATAAGACGAATAATACTC
>CAYWPW010000278.1:0-3245 GCA_964460095.1 uncultured Candidatus Cloacimonadota bacterium | reverse complement strand
CGGATGCGCGGAAAATCTGGAACAAGCAAGCTTTCAAAGCTGCTTCAAAAGAACTTCAATCCAATAAACATGATGTTCTGATTACTACCGGACCTCCTCACTCGACTCATTTAGTCGGATTGAAATTAAAGAAGAAATTCAAAATAAAATGGCTGACTGATTTTCGTGATCCCTGGACGAAAATGGGATATCTGAAAAATGTGAAAAGATGGAAAATATCAACTTTTTTTGATAGCATTCTGGAAAGAAAAGTAATCAATAATTGTGATGCTGCAATTGCTGTATCAAAGAAAATTATGGATGATTTTGATAATATCAACAAAATCCATCTCATCACAAATGGATATGATCCTGAAGATTTTGAACAAACCAAAATCATTGAAAAGCAAGATTTTTTTAGCATGAATTATTTCGGAACAATCCCTTCGGAATCGAGCCCTGTTCCAATCTTAAAAGCTGTGAATCTTTTGTCTGAAAAAAGCATAAACAACATCCATCTTAATTTTTATGGAAATGTGAGTGATATTGTGAAAATGGAATTAAAAGAAAATGATGAAAATAATTTGATTACTTTCCATTCATATCTTCCTCATAATGAAATGTTGAATTTACTGGTTAATTCTTCAATGCTTATGCTCATCATAAATAAAGTGAAAAATAATAAAGGTATTCTAACCGGAAAAATATTTGAATATATCGGTTCGGGAGTTCCGGTTTTAGGAATCGGTCCTGAGGATGGAGAAGCAGCACAAATCCTGGAAAAAACTGAAAGCGGAAAAATGTTCTATTACGATCAAATAGAAGAGATAACTGAATTCATAGAAGAAAAATATAATGATTGGAAAAATAGAAAAAAGAGAACTATAACCAAAAAAGTAGAAAACTATAGTAGAATAAATCTAACCAGAAAATTAGCGGAAATTCTTAATGAAATATAAAAAACCTGTCATCCGGTTTTGATCAGATAACAGGTTTTTTTAAAAACTTTCTTATTTAATCAATCCTAAACATTCACCGAGTAGGAATTGGATCCTTCCAATAAGAAGAGAAATACGCGCCATAACCGTGTAGCCAAAAGACGCACCAAATCCTACCATCATATACCAGATGCCAACATTGGAAATTTTGCCGTAAGTTCCTTTGTGTTCCTTAGAGAAAAAGAAATACATTAGAATCGTAACAACCCCAATAAAGATCAGAATAGTATTAATATTATCCAAAGGCAGCATTGTGCTTCTCATCTGAACCAGAACACGTGCATTCAGAGACATGGGCACAAACATTCCCACGATTGCCATTCCAAAAACAATGGGATACCTGGAAAGCCAGCTGAGATTCTTACTGAATCTGAAAATATACAAAACTCCCATCAAAGTTGGAATTATTATTAAGAATTTATTCTGCAGGAATATGGGTCTGTAAACATAAGGAATAAATGCATTTTCGTAAACGAGTGGTATGGCATATCCCATGGAAACACCCACTAATAAAGATTCGGCAAATTTATAGAACGGATTATCTTTGTATAAAAATGAAAAGATACAAAGGGTTAAGAAAGCTGCTACTATATTACTTATTGTTCCAAACATGATTCCTCCTATCCTAACTCTTTATTTTTGCTTTTCCGGCTTACAAAATAACCGATATTACCAAGGATAATAAATACGATTATCATGATATGTGCAACAGATTGAGCATTCATGCCGATTCTGGCAATTTTAAATTGATATGGTATCTGTTTATCAGTGATTGGAATCCAGGTTTCTTTGACGATTTCTTTACTGAAAACAACATTGTTCGAAGCAAAAATATCAACAAGTTTTTCATATTCTGCAGCACCTTTTAATCCACCTAACATACCAACGAGCTGACCGGTTTGCAGAAAAGGATAATTTTCAGCAGCCATCACAGCAGTTATTCCTGCCCCGATATTTGCTCCGAATTTTACCCTGGCATAAGTAATCCAGGTTTGCACGCTGGCAGAAGCGGAGAAATCTATTACCAGGTTCAATTCATTGTAATTTTTCAAATCTTTCATGATTTCCAGGTTCTCAACTTTTCTTCCTTCCGAATCGGTTTCTACTGCCTCGGCAATATCTTCTCCCATTCCCAAAAGAATCGGTAAAAACAAAGCATAAGGTTTATATCCGAAATTGCAGTAATCGATGCCGGATTTCACATCAAAGCCACCCACTTCTTTTGCTGTATTGATAGCATAGTCAATTAGAGGAGCAGCAGTAGGTAAGAAGCAAATAGTGAACACCTTGATATTTCTTTCAAAGCAGTGTCTTAAAATAGATACTTCCATGGGGAAGAGTTCCGGCATTGTAGAAGCATCGTGCATAAAGCACATTAAAATCGCTCTATCCTCTCTATCAGTGAATGAATCCACTTTCTTATAAAGATTTTCTACAGGTTCAGTTATATAAGTTTTGGAATTAAACGGAATAAGTAAGGGGATGATGATAGCTAATGCAACGACAATGTAGATATATCGTCGGTCTAAGTTTTGCATTCTATCCCAAAATCTGGTGTTATTATTACTCATCTTAATCACCTCCCAGATATTTTCGTTCAATTCCCAAAAGAATTTTGAGCGATGTTGCTGTGATACCTAAACCTACGCCAAGACCAATTGCTCTTTTTGAGGCAAGGTTGGGAACGTTAAGAATCCATTTGGAAGTATCCGGAATCCAATGTGAAATTTGGGCTCCTAAAGGAACCTGACCTAACATAACAATTACCGCTGCAACTAAAAGCACAGTGGCTTCAACTGAACGAGCGCGGAAAGCTTTATAAGCAGCAGAAGCAATATAAAATGCCAGCAAAGAAAACATGGTTGCACTCATTGGCATTTGTATGTTTTTGAAAAGCCACATATAGGGAGTTCCTTCTCTTGTGCCCCACATAAAACCTACAAAAGCAGTTATCAATAATCCGCCTAAAGTTACAAAGCTGTATTGCCAGTTAGCAGTTTTACGTTTAATTTTTGTTGAATGTACCATAAAGAGACTCATAATTCCCAACAAAACCATGAAGGGTGATATTGCCTTGGACCAGGTTTGCCACCATTCATAAAAATCTTCCGAAATTTTATGTGGAACAAATGTATGAACAACAAACAAAAGTCCGAGACCGATTACTATTAATAATGGAATTTGTCTTTTCATCTATCCTCCTACTTCTCTGGGAATGCATTCATTAAGAAAGTTAAATGCACACTCGAAAGTATAGTTCCTGAAATG